>JAFZIG010000096.1 GCA_017554485.1 Acidaminococcaceae bacterium
GAAGGGGAAGAGGAGGCGGAGGTCATCGCCGCGTTCCTGAAACAGTATTACAATGCAGAGGACGTCTTTTTGCCGAAAGAGATCCTGGTATCACGGCTTCCCGGTGAGGAAGACAGGGCATTGCTGCAGCAGTGGCTGTCGGAAAAGGCGGAACGGAAGGTGAATATTTCTGGACCCCGTCGTGGCGACAAGGCAAAGCTCATGCAGCTGGCCTGTGAAAACGCGCTGAAGCTGATACAGGAAAAGGAACGGAAGGGCAAAATACAGCAGCGGTCGGATGAAGACGCGGCGGAGGAGCTGCAGCGTATTGTCGGCAGTGAGCGGCCTTTGGCACGGATGGACTGCTTTGACATTTCCCATAACCAGGGCAGCGAAACCGTTTCTTCCATGGTGGTGTTTCGTTACGGTTCCCCCAGCAAGAAAGATTACCGTCATTTTAAGCTGCAGTCCACCGAAGGCAAGCCTGATGACTTCAAATCCATGCAGGAAACGGTGTACCGCCGTTACAAGGATTATGAAGACCTGCCGGATCTGATCATCATCGACGGCGGCAAGGGACAGCTTAGTTCCTCCCTGAAAGTGATCAGGGGCCTGGGGATCGATGTAAAGGTCATCGGGCTGGCCAAGCAGGAAGAGGAGATATTCCTGGAGGACCAAAGCGAGAGTATCCGTTTGGACAAGGCCTCGCCGGCGCTTCACGTGATCCAGCATATCCGGGACGAGGCCCACCGTTTTGCCATCACCTATCATCGGAAACGGCTTCGGAAGAAGAACCTGGTGTCTGTGCTGGACAATATCGAAGGTATCGGCCCGGCCCGGCGCCAGGCCTTATGGAAAGCCTTTGCCACACTGGAGGCCATGAAGGAGGCCACCGAAGAAGAACTGGCGGCGGTGGAAGGTATGAACAAGCCGGCTGCACAGAAAATCTATGAGTTTTTTCACGGTGATATTGTGAAAAAAAGTGATATAATCGGTAACAGTAACAAAACAAATAGCCGAAAAACGGGTGAATGATGTTGTATAATTTTCTGACCGCCGTTGTAACAATTGGCGTATTGATATTTATTGCCATCTATAATACGTCTTTTATCAGCGTGGTGACCCTGGGCGGAACGGTGCTGGGCAGCACTGTCATAGCTTTGGGTACGGCGTTGTGGGCCGTGCTGCTGCAAAAGCTTGGCCCGGATGAGAAGTTGGGCTTTATGCTGGAGGGCGGCGGCTACGGCTGTATTATTGCAGGGACGACGGTTCTTCTGCCGGGATGGATGATGAATCCGGGTGTTTCCACGCTGTTGTTTTTTCTGCTGTTATGTGTCATTGTTGCTGTGATTATTGATTATACGCTGCGCGAAGAGCAGTGATATTCAAAATCATCATTAGCCAATGGTTAGCCTCAATCTGTGTTAGCTAAAATGTGTTGATCAACATAAAAATAGATGAAGTATTGTAACAAAAAAGGAGAGAGTTCATTGACTGTAAAACTGGTTGCAAGTGATATGGATGATACGCTGTTAAACAGCGATACCAAGATTTCTGAACGGAACGCTGCAGCTATTCGTAAAGCCATTGACGCAGGCATTATATTCATGATTGCCACCGGCCGTATGTACGTATCAGTGAAACCCTTTGCGGACGCGCTGGGACTGGATGTGCCGCTGGTGACCTATAACGGGGCCCTGGTGAAAGGCAGCAAAAGCGGCAAGGTGTATTTCGAGCATCCGCTGAAGCTGAAAACCGCGTTGGAGCTGTTGGCGTACTGCAAAGAAAAGGACTATTATATCCAGTCCTATCAGGGGGATGCCCTGTGGGTAAAGGAACACACGGAGTTTTCCGCTTATTATACCCGGATATCCGGCATCCCGGCCACAGCGGTAGGGGAAAAGCTTTATCATCCGGAGGTGGCGCCCTATAAACTGCTGGCCATGACGAAGCCGGAAATCTTTCAGGAGGTCTGGCAGGATATCCAGCAGCAATTCGCGGGGAAAGTTGTGGTCACAAGCTCACGGGATAACTTCCTGGAACTGATGGAGCCCGGTGTAAACAAATGGATTGCAGTCAAAGCTGTTGCAGAATCCTACGGCATCAAGCCGGAAGAAATCATGTGTATCGGGGACAGCAACAACGACCTGAGCATGATCGAGAACGCGGGCATCGGCGTGGCGGTAGCCAATGCCAAAACAGCAGTTCGCGTAGCGGCAAAGATCGTTACAGCTTCCAATGACGAAGACGGTGTGGCGCAGGCCATTGAAGAAATTATCTTTGGAAATTGATATCTGCGTTAAAGACCTGTCTTGCTTATTTGTGAACAACGTGAACTCTTTATAGCAGTTAATCCGACAGGCTGCTTCTGTGATATAATGTTGTTATAAATAGTCAGTGTGGTAAATTAAACGGTTTCAATATGTAAGATTGATGTTAAACGGGAGGCCTTATGGAACAGAATCGTTTTGTAATCATCACGGGCATGTCAGGCGCGGGGAAGACCCAGGTGCTCAGGACCCTGGAGGACCTGAACTATTTTTGTGTAGACAATCTTCCTGTCATGCTTCTGCCAAAATTCAGCGAGCTCAGTCGGCAGTCTTCCGGACGCAATACAGCTATGGTCATTGACGCCAGGGGCGGTGACTTTGTTGCCAGCCTGCTGGAAATTATGGATGAGATGCGTGCCAGCGGCGCTGCCTATGAAGTCCTGTTCCTGGATGCGGATGACGCTACGCTGATCCGCCGTTATAAAGAGACACGCCGCCGTCATCCCATGGAAAAAGGCCGCAACAGCCTGGCGGAAAGCGTATATCTGGAGCGTAAAGCTTTAGAAAAGGTGAAGCAACGCGCTACCAATATTATAGATACGACACATTATTCCAATGCTATGCTGAAGGATGACATCTGTCATCTGTTTGGGAATGACAAGTCGGCGGCCCAGATGCTGATTGTGGTTCAGTCTTTCGGATTTAAATACGGTCTGCCGTTGGATAGCGACCTTGTTCTGGATGTCCGTTTTTTGCCGAACCCGTTTTATGAAACGCAACTGAAGGGCTGTACCGGTAACGATAAGCCGGTACAGGATTTCCTGAATAAATTTCCCCAGACTTATGACTTTTTGAAGATGGAATGGGATATGCTTTCTTTCCTGATTCCTAAGTATGAAAAAGAAGGAAAAAGCCAGCTGGTGATCAGTGTGGGGTGTACGGGAGGTCAGCACCGTTCCGTTTATATTGCGAATAAGATTTACGACTATTTGCGGCTTAAATCCTATCGGGTGGAACTGCGGCACCGGGAATTGAATCAGAAAGATTAATCACATAAGTAAGTTATTCTAAGGAGTTATTTTTATGGGCTGGATCAGTTGGCTTTGCCCGGGAATCCAATTAAAACGATGGTTGCTGTTGTTTACAGCCGGTGTCGTTGTTTGTGCATTTTCCCTGGCATTGCTGTTTAATAACCAGGTAATGGGAATGGCGGAAGAACTGTTGTTCCGTTTAAGTTATCTGGCAACCGGAGAATATGGTAATGGTATGCCTTTGTTTTTGGGAATCGTTGGCATGCTGTTGGGAATCGGTATAATGATTTATGCAGTCCGACGGATCGTCCGGTCTATTGTAGAGGCGGTAAGCCCGGAAAGCAGCGATTCCTTAATAGAAACCATCTTTATTCAGCGTAAGTTGAACAGCGGCCCGGCCATTACCGTAGTGGGGGGAGGCACCGGTCTTTCCACCTTGCTGCGAGGCATGAAATACATTACAGGCAACTGTACTGCGGTAGTTACGGTTGGCGACGACGGGGGTTCTTCCGGACGTTTGCGCCAGGAATTGGGTATCATCCCACCGGGAGATTTGCGTAAATGCCTGGTGGCGATGGCAGACCGTGAGCCGCTGATGGAACGAGTTATGCAATACCGTTTCGAAGGAGACTCGTCTCTTTCCGGGCATAGTTTGGGAAATCTGTTCCTGGCGGCGATTGCGGAAACCGAAGGCGGTATGGAGGAAGGCCTCAATGCGGCCAGCCAGATATTAAAGGTCCGCGGTCACGTGATTCCTTCAACGCTCCATAGTATCCAGCTGGCAGCTGATATGACCGACGGTTCTTTCGTTTTAGGCCAGGCTGAAATTGCCCAGGCACGCAAGACGGTGCAGCGGCTGCGCATGGTGCCGGAGAATGTGCCGGCAACGAAAAGCGCGGTGGAAGCAATCAGGCAGGCAGACATTTTGGTATTTGGGCCAGGAAGCCTGTATACCAGTGTGATTTGTAACCTTCTGGTCCCAGATATCAGGGAAGCTGTGCTGCAAAGTCAGGCGGTAAAAATCTACGTATGCAATGTTATGACACAGCCCGGTGAAACAGATGGGTTTGGGGCTTATGAGCATGTTAAGACCCTGATGGATTATGCAGGGGAACCGTTTTTGGATTATGTGATTGTCAACAGTGAAGGTATTTCGGACGAACAGATAGCGTTGTACAGGACGAAAGGGCAGGAACCGATTACCCCGGATGTTGAGAAGATTGAACAGATGGGGATTAAAGTAATTCCGGCTAAACTGGTCAGCAAGTCGGATATGGTGCGTCATGACCCCCAGAAACTGGCGCAGGCTATCATGTCATTAACTTACAGGCTGCGCCTTTTTGGTAAAGGTTTTGTTTTCTTTGATTATTTCTTTATGCGCCACAATATGCGCAAAATCAGTAAAAAATTGAGTAAAGAATCATAATTTGGTTTATAGGCAGGAGGCTGCTTTGTCATATTCTTCGGATGTAAAAAACGAGCTGGCGCGTCTGGAAGGGCAGAAGCCGTGTTGCGAAAAGGCAGAACTGCTGGGATTGCTACGCATGAGCGGAGCTCTGGTTCTGCGCGGCAAGAATATTGGGATACATTTTTCAACGGAAAACGCGGCGCTGGCCCGCAGGGTCCTGCAGGTTCTGAAAAGCAATTACCAGGTGAAGACGGAAGTTGTGATTACACGCTCGCGCCGGCTGAAAAAGAATAACCGGTATCAGGTGGAAGTCCTGCCGGACAGCCGGGTAGCGGCAGCACTGCGTGAATTGCAGATACTACCCTCCGAAGAGGGTGCAAAGGGTAAACTGCTTGGCAGGGCCTGTTGCAGAAAAGCCTTCTTGCGGGGCGTTTTTATGGCGGGAGGTTCCATCAGCCGGCCTTCCAGTGATTATCATATGGAAATCGTTACAGAAAATGAAGAACTGGCCAGGCTGATTTTAAAGGTTATGCACGGTTTTTCTTTGTCAGCCCGCATGACAGACCGGAAAAACGATTATATCGTGTACTTAAAGGACGGGGACCGTATTATTGATTTTCTTTCTATTATCGGTGCGCACCAGTCGTTGCTTGAATTTGAAAATGTACGGATCGTCAAGGAGATGCGTAATAATGTGAACCGACGGGTAAACTGTGAAACGGCCAACCTGAACAAAGTGATTCGCGCTTCGGTATTGCAGGTTGCCTGCATCCGGTATCTGCAGAGCCGGGCCAGCTACGAGCGGTTGCCGGAAAAGATTAAGGAAACGGCAGAGCTGCGCCTGCAGCATCCCGATGTTTCCCTGAATGACCTGGTTGAGTTTACGGATGGAACGGTAGGCAAATCAGGACTGAATCACCGGCTGAAAAAGATACAGCAGATAGCAGTGAATGAGGGTATGGATGTAAGTGAGTATATTTAAATCTGTGTACCGTATCTTGTGCGTTGTGCTGGTTATTGCTGCGGTTTGCGGCATGGCGTATAAAGGACGGATCAAAGAAGATTTTGAGAACTATAAGATGCACGCAATTCCGGCGCTGATGTACCACAGTATCAGCAAGGTGCCGGAAGGGTGGACCGAAGATTTGTGTGTGTCCCCCGAAGTATTTGAAGAGCATCTGAAATATTTAAAAGAAAAAGGCTATAATGTCATTACGGCGCGTCAGGCCATGATTTTGTTAAAAAGCAGGCAGAACGTGATGAATACCGTTATCTTGACGTTTGATGACGGGTATGAGGATAATTATACCCAGGCGTTCCCATTATTAAAAAAGTACGGTTTCCGCGGGAACTTTTTTATCATAGGCAAGGATGTCGGGAAGACATTTAACCAGAATGGAACCGTTCAGTACATGACGTTTGCGCAGTTAAAAGAAATGTATCAGCAGGGAATGGAAATTGGTTCCCATACCATGAGCCACGATCCCCTGGCGGCTATCAAACCGAATTTCCTGCCCTGGGAAATCTATCAGCCGTTGAATCTTTTCCATGAGAAAATGGGCTTTTGGATTGCGGGGATCGCTTTCCCGAATGGATCTTATAATGAGACGGTTGTGGCCGAGATTAAAAAATATGTTAAATATGAATACGGATTTTCGGGGGTACCTGGCTGCAATACGCTGAAAATTGTAAACGAAAGGCCTTTTGAATTCCGCAGGGCCGGCGTGTACGACAGAGGACGCGGAGCTAAAGATATTGAACGGGCATTGCAAAAATGTTATATTTTCGGCTATCTGGAGGAAAAGGGAATTCCGGCCGAAATCCTGGACAAAGGACTGACCTTATTGAATGAGTTATTAGGTTAGTTTATATGCATATTGTGCGCAATATGGGTTGCTTGCAATAAAAGCCTTGCATATTATAGAAAAACAAGGTAAAATAAGTTATCAAAGTTATCCAAGGAGGGTTTGAGATGAAAAAACATATTAAGACTGTTAATAAAGCTATGATCAAAAAAACACTGCGTACCGGGGGCTGCGGTGAATGCCCGGCTTCCTGCCAGTCTGCCTGCAAGACTTCCTGCACGGTTGGTAACCAGGTTTGCGAACACAAATAATCAGTTTTTAGAAAAACCGGCGTGTTAAACAGCTCCCTGTTAATGCGGGGAGCTGTTTTCATATAAGAAAACGCCAATTCATTTGTCTAAACTTATCTGGTTGGAATTCCCTTAAGAAAGGTAAGGAATATGGAAAATCCGCTGATTCATCGAATGAAGGTCAATGATGATATGGCCGTGCTGGATATTAACAGCGGCGCCGTCCATCTGGTGGACCAGGCTGTGTATGACGTTCTGGGCGTATTTAATGGTAAAAATGATGAAGAGACCGTTGCCGCGTTACGGAATTCTTACAATGAGCCAGAACTGCATGAGATTTTGGGCGAACTGCATGAACTGATGGAACAGGGGCTGCTGTTCTCTTCTGCGTTTGAAGTGCCGGAAACCTTTGCGGCAGAGCCGGTTTTGAAGTCGTTGTGCCTGCATGTGGCCCATGACTGTAACTTGCGCTGTAAATACTGTTTTGCCGGAACCGGTGATTTTGGCGGCAAGCGGGAACTGATGAGCGCGGAAACCGGGAAAAAGGCCATCGATTTTGCCATAGCCGGAAGCCGCAAGCGCCATAATCTGGAAATCGATTTGTTCGGCGGTGAGCCGCTGGTTAATTTTGGCGTAGTAAAAGAGATTATTCAATATGCGAGAAAACGTGAAGTCGAGGCCGACAAGAACATTAAGCTCACGCTGACAACAAACGGTACGCTGCTGAATGACGAAATCATACAGTTCCTGAACGAGAATCGCGTTATGGTGGTGCTGAGCCTGGACGGCGGCAAAGAGATGCACGACGCCATGCGTCCGTTTCCCAATCAGACGGGCAGTTATGACGCAGCGGTGCGGGGTTTTAAAAAGATTATCCAAAGCCGCAAAGGCTGGAACTATTATTTGCGTGGTACCTATACGCATTTCAGCACGCATTTTGCGGATGAAGTGCTGAAGATGACGGAAGTTGGCAGAGAGATTTCCATGGAACCGGTGGTGGGAACAACGGAACCCTACACGCTGACAGAAGAGGATATGCCGGTTTTGTTTGAAGAATATGACAAGCTGGCGGCGGAGTATCTAAAACGCCGCCGCGGGGAAGGCGAGCCTTTTGATTTCTTCCACTTTAATGTGGCTTTGGACAATGGTCCCTGTGTAGCTAAGCGGCTGGCCGGCTGCGGCGCGGGACATGAATATTTTGCGATTACTCCTTCGGGGGAGATTTACCCCTGTCATCAGTTTGTGGGCCGTGAACAGTACCGGATGGGGACGTTGGAGACCGGTGTTGTGCGGCCGGACCTGGTTAAGAAATTCCGCAATACCCATGTCATGACCAAGCCGAAATGCAAAGAATGTTGGGCACGCTTCTTCTGCAGCGGCGGCTGTCACGCCAATGCGGACCTGGTTAACGGGGACATCACAAAACCGTATGAGTATGGATGTAAGATACAGAAGAAACGATTAGAATGTGCTATTGTAATTCAGGCGCTGCTGACGGAAGATTTACTGGAAGGAGAAGAAGATATGCGTCCTGAAATTGATAATTTCAAATTCCAGACGGGAAAGGCCGAAGAAAAAGTAAAATAATCATGAAAAGCTTCGGGTAATTGTTGTATTTATTTCTGATCATATTTAAAGAGAGGCGTGAGCCTCTCTTTTTTTGCTTTCTATTTAAGTTTTGCAGAAAGCGGGAATGTCGCAATAAAAATCTTTTGCTTTTTACAAAAAAGATCTTGACAACATGAAAAAGAAGTGCTATTATAACGAAGTCGTCGA
>JAFZIG010000097.1 GCA_017554485.1 Acidaminococcaceae bacterium
CATGATAGTGTACCTCCTGTGACTCTATTATACCATATATAGTCGCATATAGCTACACCAAATTCGAAAAAATTTGACAAAAAAATACAGGCACCTTGCGGCCTGCAGAGATTTTTTGCTTATGCAACTGTCAAACTACCGGGATTCCCGGTTTCGGCGAAACATCTGTATAGCTCTTTTTTACAAAAAAAGAACTTGTATAAGATATACTTTGGTGATAAAATAAACTGATAAGTTATGCGTCTTTTGAAAAAAACATATAATTCTAATTGATAATCCGCAAGTCTCACCATTGCGGTGTTTTGGCTTGTTAAATTAGATATAACTGAGGTGTGCCGGAATGGATAAAAGGGCAGTAATTTCCTTTATAACGCTTTCATTGCTTTGCAATATAAATATAAACTCCTTTGCGGCGGTAAAACCTGACCGTCAGGAGGCAAATACACAGATGATGCCTTCAGAAACATATACGGCGATGCAGCGCCTTGTGGAATATGGTATTGTTAAACTGCCTGCCGGGTGCCGCAATGTACGGGATGCGAATTTTGACCGCCATGAAATGGCAATACTGGCTTTGCAGGCCATGAAGCGTATCGGCATGGACGAAAAGGGTCTGGTTGGCGGCAACCGGGATTATCATCTGACCGGATATAAAGAAACGCTGGTTCTTAAGGAAACGCTGAACCAGGAGCTAAAAGACATGGGAATGGAACAGGAGCACCTGCTGGATGATTTATCCGCGTCTTCTGAAGCCGGTGAACTAAAGCGTAATGAAAACAGGAAATATAAAGTCAGTGCGGAACTGCGCTACAACTATGTTAAAAATACCGGCAGCAAGAGATGGGACTGGAATGACAGCCGCCTGCGGGCGCGGGTCTTTTTGGAGGCTCGTATTAATGATGACTGGCATGCTTTCGGTATGCTGGAGGCTAACAAACATTTCCTGCATCAGCACGGTGAAGACGACTGGTTGGAGGACAAACGGCTGTATGTCCGCGGCATAACCGGCGACACGGTCGTGACTGCAGGCTGGTACGGGTATATGATCGGTGAAGGGAACATCTTTGATTCTTCTGTCGGGGGCGCTACTGCTAATTTCGGCAGTCCCGTCAATTATGAGATTACGGCGGCAAGGACGAAGGCGCATGGAAATATGGTCAGCGGCAATGCGGTTATGACGGACGGCCCTGTATCCTATGGCGGCGGGCTTCACTACTTCAGTGATGACGATTGGGGTAATAACAGGCGGACGATCTGGCATGCCTTCTATAATCACCGTGTTGCGCAAGATCTGGGACTGGGAGCGATGTATATCGGTTCAGACCAGGCCGACAAGGACGGCCGGAAACATGGCTTTGTCGGTTCGGTTTCTATTGGAAAGCTGAAGTCGTGGAAATCCGGCTCTGACGAACTGGACTTCAAGTATTACTACCAGCCGCGAGGCACCTATGTGGCGCATACCATGTCCGGTCTGGCGGATTCCATGGATGGATTCAGCGGGCCGGCTGTCATGTATCATCGGACATTGTTCCCCAATGTGGTCTTGAACCTGGAGTACTATTGGCTGAAGGAACTGACTACCCGCGATAAAGCCCGTACCTGGTGGACAGATGTAACCTGCTATTTCTGATCAATAGAATTTGTTGTCCATAATAATGGATGCAGGTTTCTTGTACTGGAGTTTATAATCATGCATTTGAAGAAACATCTGTTGTTCATTTTTGTGATCGTCTTTGCGCTGGGCTTGATCTATTTTTATGCCTTGTCTGATATGTTCCACCCCAAACAGATCGCCAGCTATGAAAACTTTACGGAAATGAGCGAAGAATTTGATGCCTCTAAGGAGATTACAGAAGCGGCAAAAAAATATCAGACATTGAAAACCCAGGCCGGAATCATCAAAGGAAATGATAAAGCTGTCGCCAAAATCATTGCGCTGACCTTTGACGGCATGGAAAGCCGTGGAAACATGGAAGCGATCCTGAAGATTATGACGGATTATGGATGGCATGCGACATTTTTCGCGGAAGGGGTCAATGCAGCGAGAAACGAAACTGTGGTCCGGAAAATGAAACAGGAGGAGCAGCTCATCGGCAACTACAGCTTTGTGGGAGTCAGCAAGGCGGAACGGCTGCAGCCGGAAGTGTTATTGGAGCAATTCTGCCGTACCCAGAAGATCTTAAAGTTAGTCACCGGACACGAGCCGAAACTTTTCAAACTGTACGATACCCGCTATACGGACGACTTGCTCCGGGCAGCCAAAGCCAGCGGTCTGGACAATGCGGTGCAAAGCGATCTGGACATCTATGTGCGCAAATTGGATAACGATGCGGCGATGGCAGACTTTGTGGCAAAGATACAGCAGGGCATGATCGTTTCCCTGCAGCTGGGTAGACCCGCGCCCATTAAATATTCCCAGAAGAAAGGACCCGACACACCGGCTGTGGACAAGCAGCCTACTATTCAGGAAAAGAACACGGTACAGGTAAAAGACGTTACCACGATAGAAATTGTAAAGAATCTTTGCGGCCGTTTGAAGGAAAAAGGATTTACTGTAGTAACTGTAAACGTAATAAACGCAGGCAGCAAGATTCATAAAAACGCAAACCCTGCAGAGGACGCAAAAGATAAAAAGACGGTGAATAACTGATGAACAGAACGATGGTAAAACGAATTGCTTTGCTGACCACACTGTGCACGCTGGAATCCACAGCCGGCATTGTGGGGATGGATTTGGAATTGCCTGCAGCTGCAATCCCCGGCAAAGCGGTGTATGCGGCGGCGCTGTCTGCGGAAGAAGCTGCTTTGCAAAAGGCAGAGCGGGATCTGATTGAAGCGCAGTACAGGGTGATTGCGGCCCAGCGGGCCCTGCTGGAAAAACAGGAAAGGCAACTTAAGGGCTCCGGTGAAAGAGAACCGGAACCGGCGAAAGCTTCTGCACCGGCCAGAGAACCTGTAACTGCCAGGGAACCTGCGCCGGCAAAAGTACGTCCTGAAAGGCGGATTGAACAGCCACCGGTACAGCAACAGCAGGCGGACGTTTACAGAGAACCGCGTCCTGTGCAAAAACAAGAGCAAGTTTATACGCAACCCCGTCCCGTACAAAAGCAGGAGGTTGCGCGTCCCAGACAACAGGTTGCTCAAATGCCGGAAAAAGTATCGGTAAGCACACCGCCGCCCCGGAATGAAGGGACAGGAAATCAGGCGTCCCGCTTATCGGATGAAGAGAAATTTACAAATGCTGTCTGGACTGAAAACAACGGAGGCGTAGTGGAATACAAAGCACCGGTGCCTTCGGCAGCGGCACCGCAACAGCAACAGCAAAAGCAGACTGCCATGCCTGATAAACAACCAAAAGATAAACAGACTTCTGTTAAAAAAGAAACCTCTGCAGTCAAAGAAGCTGCCAAAGGAAAACAAACACCTTCCCACACCGGAAAAACGGCGGCTGCCGCGCAGCCTTCCGCTGATATTGCCGCGTTGCAAAAGAACAATCAGGGCGTGCTGGCTAAGGAAGAAAAGATGATCTATACTACAGATCAGTCTGTTTGCTTCTCCTTTACGGGGATGACCCGGAAAAAATCGGTAGACGGTGTGTTAGACGCGTTGCGGCAGGTGCAGGGTAAAGGCACGTTCTTCGTTACGGAAAAGGAACTGAAACGGAACGCCGATGCGGTGAAAGCCGTTGCGGACGCAGGACAGGAAATCGGCATCTGCATTTATCCGAGACCGGAAGAAGGCTTTGCGGAAATATGCGGGGATATTCTGCGGGTACAGCAGATCCTGAAAAATCAGTACGGAATCAATACAACGTTAGTAAAACAGTTCTCCGGCGAGATCCGGGACGTGACGAAAGAGGCTGTTTCCGCTACAGGCTGCCGTCTCATCGGGGCCAACATGAACGCGGTGCAGAGCCGCCATAAGGATTATCAGTCGGCAGAAGAAATATTGCCGGAGATCATGGGACCTTCCGTATTCTCCCTGGGCCGCGGCTGGATCGTGAACATCCGCATGGATTTCTATAAGAAACCAGATCTTGCGGCGGAACTGTTGCTGTATTTAAAACGCAAGAAAATTGACAACATAGCCTACAATTCTTTTGACGATGTGTCGGGAATCAATCCGGAAAACGATTCTGCCTACCGGCTGCGTTCCATAAGTGATGTTCTGGCAGGTACGGATAAATTATGGACCTATCCGGTGCCCAAGGAAGACTATGTAAAAGGACTGGAAAGATATCCGCTGCTGCCACCGAACGCTTCCCATGAGCAGCTGGTGGACGAACTGAGCAAACGCTATTTTGGCGAAGGGACGGTCAGCGCGGAAGACCGGACCATCGGCTTTACGGAGAAAGACTTTGAAAAACTGGATATGACGGGGACCGTGAAAACGGATGACAATGTCATCTTCCTGACATTTGACGACTGGGGCCATGATTCCGCCATCAATCCGCTTTTGTATGTGCTACGTAAGCACGACGTGCCGGCTACGTTCTTTATCCTGACTCATAATGTGATCTATAATCCCAACCTGCTGCGGGCCATTGCGGAAGAAGGGCATGATATCGCAAGCCATACCAATATGCACAAGGCCATGGCCACGGAAAATGAAAAAGGGAAAACAGTGCCCACCATGGGGTACGAAGAGTACTACAATGATGTAAATACTTCCTATGAACGCCTGGAAAGCATCGTAGGGGATCTGCAGTGGCCGGACGGACGGCCCGTGCTGACAAAATTCCTGCGCCCGCCTACGCTGGCCATCAGCGCCATGGGAACCCGTGCTATTTTGGAAAACGGGTTTGAATATATTATCAACGGCAGTACAAGTACGGCAGATTACAGCGCGTCTACCCTGGAAACGGAAATCAAACGGATCCGCGACGGGCTGTATTACCGCAATACGTTGCGGAAAGGGGCTATCTTTGTTATGCATATGACCTCTGCCGCCAAATTTACGGCCAATGCGCTTGACGTGATCCTCACTGCCAATGAAAAGAAAGCGGACAGTGATCCGACAAAATTTAAGGTGGGACTGTTGTCTGATTATGTTGACAACGGATATTCCCAGGCCAAGTCGGCCAAAGAGATAACCCGGGAAAAACGCAGAATTAAGTGGTGGTAAGTTAAATGTTCGGCTCTTTGGGCAGAAAACAGAATCAAAACAAAACAAAAGAAACCGTGGAAGACGTTTTGATGAAACAGTCGCCGGACCGGCGGCTTCTTCCCCATATGCCCGGCAAACACCGGAGCGGAAAAAGCCGTCGTGCCATCAGCGATGAGGAAGTCAAAAAGTATCCGTATCTTAAATTCTATAACGGGGAAGACGCCAATGTCCGTTATGAAGTCAGGTATCCGGTAAGCATTTCCGTTAGAAACAGTGTAGTTCCCTATTCCGCCCATGCGGCAGATATTTCTATTTCCGGCATGAAAATCCTCGCTTCGGTAGATGCAGCGGAGGCGATTGTGGCTCAAGAGAAAGTCACTCTTTCTTTTGAGATCCAGCCCGGTACGCTGCCGGAAGGCCTGGAGATGAAAGTGAAGACTGACGCTCATTCTCCCTGGCCTGCCAAGGAAGTGGTATTGCAAAAGATTGCGGATGTCCGGTCTGGAAAACTGCCTGCGGATACGGAATTTGCCTTTGGCATGCAGTTTGAGCATAACCTGCTGGAGTATTCCAACAAGCACCATGCCCGCTATGAACTGATGACAGCCAGCTTTTTGCTGTTCATGGTCTGCCTTGCGGTTATGCTGATGCGGACAGAAAGCGTCATTTATTTTAAATTTAATAAATATCTGTACCTGTACAGTATTATCGCCAGTACTTTTTTGCTGTCAAAATACGCATTTGGTTTTTTCTATAAACCGGTTCATGCGGACGAGCATTATACACCCGGCGTTTCTATCATTGTTCCCTGCTTTAATGAAGAGACGTGGATACGGCAGACGATCCTGAATGCCATGGATCAGTACTATCCCCAGGATAAACTGGAAGTTATCGTGGTGGACGACTGTTCAACCGACCACTCCGCTAACGTGATCAGGAAAACCATCAATGATATTATTACCCAGGAAGGCGCGGAAGTAGCGGCGCGTATCAGCTATATCCTGCAGCCGGTCAATAAAGGGAAACGTGAAGCACTGGCGCTGGGGGCAAAGCATGCCCAGCATGAACTGCTGGTGTTTGTTGATTCGGACAGTTTTTTGAATCCCTATGCCATCATCAATCTGGTGCAGCCCTTTAAGGACGCCGAGGTTGGCGGCGTATCCGGGCGTACCGATGTGGCCAATACCTATACGAATTCACTGACGAAAATGCAGTCAGTCCGTTATTATATCGCCTTCCGTATCATGAAAGCGGCGGAAGGTTTGTTTAATGCGGTCAGCTGTCTGTCCGGTCCTCTGGCCTGCTACCGGAAAGACCTGGTGCTGAAATATTCGGATGAGTGGCTGAACCAGAAGTTTTTGGGCCAGCGTGCCACCTTCGGCGACGACCGTGCCATGACCAACCTGATTTTGCGCTATAACCGTACGGACTACCAGGACACTGCAGTCTGCTACACCATCGTTCCCAATGATTATGATGTTTTCTTAAAACAGCAGATGCGCTGGAAGCGGAGCTGGCTCCGGGAATCCCTGATCGCGGCCGGTTTTATGTGGAAGAAGGAGCCGTTTGCGGCCCTCAGCTTTTATATGGGGCTGTTGGTTCCGATCATAGCGCCTTTCATCGTATGTTATAACCTGATTTATATCCCGGTGACCCATCGTCTTTTCCCCACTACGTTTATTCTGGGTATGATCCTGATGGCGCTTTTGATGAGCGCCTGCCAGGCATTGCTGCGGCGCAGCACCACCTGGCTGTACGGGATTTGGTTCTGTATTTATTATGAACTGATCCTGTTATGGCAGATGCCCATCGCCTGGTTCACCTTCTGGAAATCTACCTGGGGCACCCGGATGACGCCTGCCGATATTGCGGAACAGGAACGCAAGAAAAAGGCTGAGCAGAATGCACAGCCGCAAGTGGCCGGACCGGCAGAAGTAATGGTTCCGGCAGAAG
This sequence comes from Acidaminococcaceae bacterium, assembly GCA_017554485.1. Taxonomy (GTDB): domain Bacteria; phylum Bacillota; class Negativicutes; order Acidaminococcales; family Acidaminococcaceae; genus Succiniclasticum. The sequence continues at coordinate 7,060 of JAFZIG010000097.1, forward strand.
CGGAAGGGGCCGGCAAGGCAGAACCGGTTATGCAGACAGTTGCTGTAAAGGCTATGCCGGAAACGGTGCAGACTGCAGCCGAACCTGTTTTAGCTGCAGATAACGTGCAGCCTGCAGCGGCAGTCCTGCCGAAAACCGAAACTGCGGTATCGTTGCCTGTGGAAGAGAAAGAGCTGGCTGCTGTTCCTGCTGTATCTGTTGCCGACAAGCAGGAAGAGCGTGCTTTCAGTTCGGCAGGTGCAGCCCAGACCCGCGCAGCAGAACCGTTAGCACAGGAAGCAAAAGAAGAGATTCAGATAACGCCGCCTGTTCCGGCAACAAAAGCGGAAGGGTCGGCAGTTCAGCCTGCGGCAACAGAAACAGCGAAAGTCCAAACGGTTCAGCCTGCAGCAACAGAAACAGCAGAAATCCGGCCGGTTCAGCCTGCGGTAACAGAACCCGTGGCAGCAATGCCGGATGTCCGGAAAGCAGAGGAAGATGCCCGGAAAGCAGAAGTGGCAGCCCGGCAGGAAGAGCGGAGGAGATCCTTTACGGACAATGTTTTCAATCGGGAAGCCATGCCCTATGTCAATCCCAGATACGTTGCCGGAATGTCTCCCCAGCCCTATGGGCGGGATATTGCCGATGATCTGGCCCGTGAGCAGCAGGCGTTGATTGAACTGATCCGGGAAAACCAGAAGCAGGTCAGTGAACTGCATAAACTTATGGCCCAACGGATCGAGCTGGAAAAAATGCGTATTGCCGCCTATCAAAACGCAAGATCAGAATATTTCGGAGAGGAAAGCACCCGGAACCAGGATGCCTTACATCAAAACCAGGAGGAAGATAAGCCATGACATTGGCGGATGAACAATTTACCTCCCAAAGAAATAGAACAAAAAAAATCCGTACGGTTGCTGAAGTGATTGTACTGGTTGTTCTTCTATATATAATTATAAATGCGCTTTTTGTCTTTGGAAAATACGAACCTTTCAACTTCAACAATACGGAATTCGGCAGCGATGAAGGATTTATAGCCATATCGTATTTTGGGGTAGACCGGACCGGTACACACACCCTGATAGGCAAAGAACAGCTGGAACATCATCTTGAAGTATTGAAAAAGAACGGATATGTTACGATCACAGGCAAGGATGTCCAGGATTATTACAATAGAGGAAAGGCACTGCCCAAGCATTCGCTGTTTCTGAATTTTGAGGACGGCAGAAAGGATACGGCGGTGTTTGCGGAAAAGCTGCTGGAAAAGTATAATTTTCATGCTACGATTTCAACTTATGCTGAAAATCTGCGCAATAATGACACCAAATTCTTGAAACCGCCGGAACTGAGGGAGTTTGAAAAGCATGGGTACTGGGAGATGGGCAGCAACGGTTACCGGCTGTATTATATTAACATTTTTGACCGCTGGCATCATTACCTGGGCAATATGAACCCGCTGGTTTATAATCATTTAACCAGTGTGCTGGGACGTGAGTATAACCATTACCTGATGGACTATATCCGGGACGATAAAGATTTCCCGGTAGAAAGCTATCAGGCCATGAAGGACCGTATCACCGATGATTATACGATGCTGCGCGACATTTATACAGAAGATCTCGGATATGTTCCGGAAGCCTATACGCTGATGCATGCCAACACAGGGTATTACGGCAATAACGATGACGTGAGCAAAGTCAATGAACAATGGCTCCGCAAACTGTTCAAGTTTACCTTTAACCGGGAGGGGTACTGCCATAACCTGCGGAACAGCAGCATCCATGACCTTACCCGGATGGAGCCCCGCTCCTATTGGCCGGCCAATCATCTGCTGATGCGCATCAAATATGACGGCGTGCCGGATATCATATTTGAGCCGGGGGATGAAAACCAGCATAAGGACTGGCTGGTTGAAAAAGGCGCCGCCGAATTCAGGGACGAGACTATCATCCTGACCACGCTGCCCAAAGAAAAAGGGCTCATGAAGTTAAAGAACAGCCAAAACTTTCGTAATCTGCGCCTGACTGCCGATATCAAAGGCAACCAGTACGGGACACAGGCGATTCATATGAGGGCGGACGAAAACCGGGCGAACCGTGTCAGCGTCCTGTTCAAAAACAACCACCTCATAGTGGAAGAAGCGACCGGTACTGACTGGAAAAAGCTGGCAGATATCGATTTGTTTGAGTTTGACGGAAACAAATACCTCTCCGTAGATGAAGACAAAAAAGAAGTTGCAATCAAGGAAAGGGAGATCCTGGGACGCTATGCGCCGAATACAGTTTCCGCGAGAAAGCAGCTCTCTATTTTGGAAAAAGAATGGAAACGCCCGGCTCTGTCTGTAGAGGAAGGCGGCGCGCCGTTCATTCCCAGGATGAGCTATCATGCGCGTATGAACCGCGGCCTGGATATCCGGCTGCAGGATGATAAGCTGGACATCCTGATAGACGGAAAAGCAGCGGTAAAAGGTCTGGCCATTGAAAGAACCGGGTCGGGCAGCCTGTTTTTGGAAGCAACGTGGCCGGATTACGGATACAGCCAGACTAACCTGGCCGATGATGTATACGACGGGGTCTTTTCCGGTCTGAAAGTGGAAGAAATCACTCCGGGTAAGAAAGAAACTCCGGTCCTGTATGATGTTCACTATACCGGCGTGGAAAAATATAAACGCAAGATCAAACATTCCTGGGAAAAATTACTGGATTGGATTCTGGCTAACTTTTAGCGGGGCCGGAGCAGGTGTAAATAAGAGGTATATATTTAATGAAGAAAAATGTCAGGGCCGGATTCTTTGCGGCCATCGGCAGTGTCATGCTGATTGTGTCGGGTTGCCTGCCATCCGCGCTGTCCGTTAACGCGGCGCGCCGGCCCCAGCCCACTTTTAACGGGAACGCATGGGTCACATACTGGGATTTTGATCAGGGCCTGAAAGAAGCGGTTGCCATTCAGACCCAGTTAAATTCTGTCAGTTATTTTGCGGCAGCCTTTGATAAAAATCACAAAATTATCCTGATGGGACCGGTTGCCAAATTTACAGGCAAGCAGTTTGCCCGTTACCGGGCTGAAGTCAAAAAATACCTGACGGTGGTGAACGACGTCTATAAAGATGTGCACAATCCTGCCGGGGAAAGTATTGAAAAAGACGTTGACGTATTGTCTGAACTTTTCCGGTCGGACGACAGGGCCCGGGCGCATGTTGCCGATCTGCTGAATGTAGTTAAGAAGAACGGCTTTGACGGACTGGAAATTGATTATGAGAATATATGGAAGTATCCTGTCATTGCCGGAAAATTTGTAAAATTTTTAGAAATCCTGGTTCCAGAAGCGGACAAAGCCGGGATCCCGCTGCGGGTGATCCTGGAGCCGGGGATCCCCGTTACGAATTATAAACTGCCGGAAGGCCCGGAATATATTCTTATGTGCTATAATCTTTTCGGTTCTCACAGTGCCGATGCAGGACCCAAAGCAGATGACCGTTTTCTGGAAAAGATGCTGCAGAAAGTCCAACAGCTGCCCAGGCCCCATGGAGTGGCTCTGGCTACAGGCGGCTGTGTCTGGCAGGAAGGGAAGCGGCCATACTTTGTAACGGAACAGGAAGCCCTTGCACTGCAAAAAGCATTGAAGGCTTCCCTGCACCGTGATCCTTTCAGCGCAGCCAGATATTTTAATGGAAGAAATGCAGAAGGCAAAAACGTGGAGTGCTGGTTCGCCGACGCCAAAACGATTATTGCCTGGAAACGTCAGGCCCTGGATTATGGAGTGGATGGAATTTCCCTCTGGCGGTTAGGCGGTAATCACAAAATAGAAGAATACTATCCGGGCATCACAAATAATAAATAGAAAGATAACATGTCAGTCTGGCATCCGGTATAAGCAGGGAAGACCTGCTTATACTTTTTTTACCATTATCGTAAAACACACGGGCACGTGTAAAAACAGAGGCGCATAAAAACACTGCTTAACGTAATAAAAAATATTAAAAAAGTGTTGACACGTTGTGTAAAAGATGTTACAATACACAAGTCTCACGGGATAAGTGCGCTCATTTTGAAGGAGTAAATGTAATGAGTCTGGACGAGTTGAAGGCGGCCGGGGCCAAGGTTGTAGGGGTTAAGCAGACAGCAAAAGCCCTTCAGAAAAAAACGGCTTCGAGCGTTTATATCGCGGCTGATGCGGAAGAACGCATAACGGCTCCCATCAAAGCAGAATGCGAAAAACAAGATGTAACCTGTCTGATTGTGGAAAGCATGCAGGCGCTGGGTAAAGCCTGCGGCATCCATGCAGGGGCTTCCGCGGCGGCGATACTGAAAATCTGATAGGGATCCCGGAAACGGGATTTTTATAAATACTAAATCTAATTGACAGAAAGGAGGTGCCGATATGCCAACAATCAATCAGCTGATCCGTAAAGGCAGAGAGGTGCTGAGAACCAAATCCACTGCGCCGGCATTAAAAGAATGCCCGCAGAAACGTGGTGTGTGCACCCGTGTATACACCACTACCCCGAAGAAACCTAATTCTGCGTTGCGTAAAGTTGCTCGTGTCCGTTTAACCAACGGCATTGAAGTAACAGCTTATATTCCGGGTATCGGTCACAATCTGCAGGAACACTCCGTTGTTCTGATCAGGGGCGGCCGTGTAAAGGACCTGCCTGGCGTGCGTTACCATATCATTCGTGGTTCTCTGGATACTGCCGGTGTTGCCAACCGCAACCAGGGCCGTTCCAAGTACGGTGCAAAACGCGCAAAAAAGAAAAACTGAGGCGCGGATAACCAAAACCATTGAGAAATTAACGAATTGATATAAAAGGAGTGAAAAGCATGCCGAGAAAAGGCTCAGTTCCAAAAAGAGACGTACTGCCGGATCCGGTGTACGGTTCAAAATTATTAACAAGATTTATTAACAAAGTAATGCTGGACGGTAAGAAAGGCGTTGCTGAACGTATCGTATATGACGCGTTCGATGTGATCCGTTCCAAGACGGGTAAGGATCCCCTGGAAGTATTTGACACCGCTATGAAAAACGTAATGCCCCTGCTGGAAGTGCGGGCACGTCGTGTAGGCGGCGCCAACTACCAGGTTCCCGTAGAAGTTCGCGCAGACCGCAAGACCACCCTGGGTATCCGCTGGCTGGTAAATTACGCCCGTCTCCGTGGTGAAAGAACCATGTGCGAACGGGTTGCCGGCGAAATCATGGATGCTGCCAACGGTACCGGCGCTGCTGTTAAAAAGCGTGAAGACACCCACAAGATGGCCGAAGCAAACAAGGCATTTGCCCATTACCGCTGGTAACGGCCTGTCCTGTTTGTTGAACGCTTGAGGAGGATAAAAGAGTGGGCAGACTAATTCCGCTTGAAAGAACGAGAAATATCGGCATCATGGCTCACATTGATGCCGGTAAGACGACTACCACGGAACGTATCCTGTTCTACACCGGCAAGACCCATAAGATCGGTGAGGTCCATGACGGTGCGGCCACCATGGACTGGATGGTGCAGGAGCAGGAACGCGGTATCACCATTACTTCCGCTGCAACCACCTGCATGTGGGAGGGTTCCGAAAAGCAGTATGAAACGCACCGTATCAACATCATCGATACACCGGGCCACGTTGACTTTACGGTTGAGGTGGAGCGGTCCCTGCGGGTGCTGGACGGAACGATTGCAGTATTTTCTGCCAAAGGCGGCGTGGAACCCCAGTCTGAAACCGTATGGCGTCAGGCTGACGAGTACAAGGTACCGCGTATGGCATATGTCAATAAGATGGACATCATCGGTGCTGACTTCTTCCACGTCATGGACATGATGCGTGACCGTCTGAACGCAAATCCGGTAGCCCTGCAGGTCCCCCTCGGTGTGGAAGACGATTTCCGGGGCATGGTCGACCTGATCCGTATGCAGGCGATCGTGTACGGCGACGAGATGGGAAAAGACGAAGAGTTCGTCGAAATCCCTGCCGATATACGGGAACAGGCTGAAGAATACCGGGGCATCCTCATCGAAACCGTTGCCGAAGGCGACGACGACCTGATGATGAAATACCTGGAAGGCGAAGAGATCACCAATGAAGAGCTGAAAGCAGCGATCCGCAAAGAAACCATCGAATGCAAACTGAATCCGGTGTTCTGCGGTTCTTCCTATAAGAATAAAGGCATTCAGCCCCTGCTGGACGCAGTTGTGGATTATATGCCGGCTCCGACGGATATCGAGAGTATCAAAGGTATTAATCCGGAAACCGGCGGGGAAGATTTCCGGCCGACTTCCGATAACGAACCGTTCTCCGCGCTGGCATTTAAGATTGCTACCGATCCTTTTGTCGGCAAGCTGGGCTTCTTCCGGGTATAC
>JAFZIG010000098.1 GCA_017554485.1 Acidaminococcaceae bacterium
ACGTAAGCTGACCGGTATTATTGCCAAATCCAAATGCGCCACCATCTTCATCAACCAGATCCGCGAAAAAGTGGGTATCATGTTCGGCAATCCGGAAACCACCACCGGCGGCCGGGCGCTGAAGTTCTATTCTACCATCCGCATGGAAGTGCGCAAGGTGGAAGCCATCAAAAACGGCAACGACGTCATCGGTTCCCGTACCCGTATCAAAGTGGTCAAAAATAAAGTGGCGCCGCCCTTTAAGCAGGCAGAGTTCGATATCATGTACGGCCAGGGCATTTCAAAAACAGGCTGTCTGGTAGATTTGGGCGTGGACCTGGATGTGCTGCAGAAAAGCGGGGCATGGTTCTCCTATGGCGATGTCCGGATCGGGCAGGGCCGGGAAAAGGCAAAAGACTATTTGCGGGATAACCCTGAAGTGGCTGCGGAAATTGAAGCGAAGATCCGTGAGCTGACGGTGAATAAACTGATGGCCCCGAAGGATGCGGAAGGAGTTGCGGCAGATGTTCCGGAACGCCAGCAGATCCCTGACAACCTGTGATGAGGTGTACGAATATGCATTGAGCCTGCTGGACAGGCGGGAGCACGGGGAAAAGGAACTGGTACAGAAGCTGCAGCGTCGCTGTCCTTCTGCCGGACTGATCCGTGAGGCTGTTGCAAAGCTGAAGGAATACGATCTGCTGGACGAAGAACGCTATGCAAAACGGGTCTTTGAATCCTGGCGGGCCAGAAAGGTGTACGGCAGGCTGCATTTGCAGGCGGAACTTCTGAAAAAGCAGGTAGGGGAAGCCTATATTCCCGTCATCCTGGCCATGCTGAGCGAAGAGGAAGAGGCACAGCGTGTGCAGGCAGCATATCGGCAGATAGCGGGCAGGCGGGATAAAAAATACGACTGCACAACGGAAAAAGGTGTGGCTGCGCTGGCCCGTTACTTTGCTGCCAGAGGTTTCGGCCCATCCATGATCCGCATCGGACTGGCTTTTGCGAAGGAAACGGCAACGCCTTCGTCTCAGGACGATACTGTATAAGATGATTAAGCAGTACCCCTGGTTCTAACGCATTTGAAAGAAATTAGGCACTATAATTTACAGATTAGTGGTTCCTTAGTATTATTTGGTTTTTATAAAACTGCAGTGTCCCCAAAAAGTTCGGGCTGGCTTATCAACTCATTTCATCCTTGCCACCTTGACTTTTTGGGGATTTTTCATTACAATTATAGTTGCCAATCGTGTAAGCAAAATTAATCAGTATTTCCTATAATTAAAAAATTTCGTATTTCACGAGGCGAACCACCGTATCGGTTGCCTTATTTTTATGTCGTAAAAGAAGGAGGTGAGAGAAAATTATCGAAACAGTGATTGCTGCAGTTGTAGCTTTGGCTGTTGGCGGCGGCGCAGGCTACGTGCTGCGCAAGAATGTGGCGGAAGGCAAGCTCGCTACAGCGGAAGAAAAAGCCAGCCGCATGATCAAGGAAGCTGAAGAAGCAATTGAAGCAAAGAAAAAAGAATCCTTAATGGAAACTAAGGATGAGATTCATCGTTTGCGTTCCGATATGGAACGTGAAAATAAAGAACGGCGCAACGATCTGCAGAGACAGGAACGCCGTTTGGTACAGAAAGAGGAAAATCTGGACCGCAAGATTGACGCTTTCGAAAAGAAAGAAGAAAATCTTACAGTAAAAGAATCCAAACTGAATGCTGCACAGGAAAAGGTTGACGCGCTTTACCAGAGACAGTTGCAGGAACTGGAACGGTTATCCGGTTTAAGCAGCGAAGACGCAAAGCAGGAACTGCTGGCTGCAGTCCGCGACGATGTACAGCATGACACTGCCGTTATGATCAAGGAAATGGAACAGCGCGCGAAGGAAGAGGCTGATAAAAAGGCCCGTGACATTATCGCGCTGGCCATCCAACGCTGTGCTGCCGATCAGGTGGCAGAGACTACGGTTTCCGTAGTCGGCCTGCCCAATGATGAGATGAAAGGCCGGATCATCGGCCGGGAAGGCAGGAACATCCGCACGCTGGAAACCCTGACAGGCATTGATCTGATTATCGATGATACCCCGGAAGCAGTTATTATTTCCGGTTTTGACCCCGTACGCCGGGAAGTTGCCCG
>JAFZIG010000099.1 GCA_017554485.1 Acidaminococcaceae bacterium
CTGGAGCAAGTGGATGCTGGCGCATTATTACGATGAAGCGGACAGCGCTATCGTGTATTCCATGTGGAGCGGGTATCTGAAAGAAGGCCCGGCAAAAAACGAATATCTCTGTGATTTCCTGAAACCGTACAAGATTACGGCGTTCATTCATGCCGGCGGGCACGCGCTGCCAAAGGAGATTAAAGAGTTTGTGGAAACGGTAAACGCTGCGCATGTAATCCCGATTCATACGGAGCATCCGGAAGCGATGCGTGAGCTTTTGCCGGACAGAGAGATTGTGCTCTTAGAGGACAAGGCAATATTGAGAGCGTGAGAACTTCTGGGGTTATTTCTTACTAAAGCTGGTACATTATTAAACGTGATGCGTCCGGTCTTGGCGCAGCGGAAAGGACAGATACCATGACAGATAACAAAAAGGAAAAAACTGCGGTAACAATTCAGAAAAAAGAAAAGGGGAACGACAAAAGAAGACTGCTGGCTGTGCTGGAAATCCTGAAACGGACGGATGAAGAGCATCCGCTGACGAAAAATGAAATCATCAACAAAGTGGTGGAGCGTGGCATCGAAGTGAACAACCCCAAGACCATTGCGGCGGATCTTAATATGCTCCGTGATTTTGGGTACGATATCGTGACAGATTACGGCGGGAGCTTTATGGCGGGAGGCCAGGCCTTTGAAAATTATGAATTGAAAATTTTGGCGGACAACGTGTCCAATGCCCGTTACCTGACGGCGGAACACAGCTGCGACCTGATTGAACGTATCAAAGCACTGGCTACCGAATCCGGCGAGCAGATGATTACCGCTACGACCGTTATGGATCCGAAAATGAAAAGCAAAGACATAAAAATGAAATATAAGCTGGACACGCTGTTCCGTTGCATACAGAAAAAGAAAAAAGTTAAGTTCCGGTACAAAAAACCGGGAGGGGAACGCACTGTGAGCTACGAAGTGAACCCTTACGCGCTGTCGCTGTATGAAGAGGAATATTATCTGACAGCGGCCTTTGACGCCGGACAGAGTTACAGTAATAACCCATTCTCTTTTAAAGTGAGCCGTATGGACCGGGTTGAAGAAACGGATGTGCCAGCCCGCAAGATTAGTGAAATTGCAATTTTATCAGATGAGGGCGGTTTTGCGGATATCCAGACGTACCGTCGGGTGATGAAAAACATGTGGAGCGGTCTGCAGTCACGAGAAATTGTGCTAAGGGTGGAATCTCTTCTGGCGGACAGCAAACTGGTGCTGAGTGCAGACAGGGTAAAGTTAAATGAAGATGGCTCGCTGACGGTTTACACAAAATCCTTTTTAAATACCGGTTTTTACCAAACGATATCCCGTTACGGTGACGGGGTGGAAATCATCCGGCCCGAAGAGGCGCGGAAAGGTTATGTGGAATATTTGAAGGATGTGTTGCAGGTGTATGAGGAAGAAAATTCGTGATGAAAAACGTAATAAAAACGATTAGTTTTGAGGTCACAATTTGTGACCTCAAACGGCAGAGGCGGAAGAAGGTATAGCGGCGGAGAAGGCATAAGCAAAACGTCGTGAGCGTTTGCAAAATTTCGTTGAACGTTGAGGAGAAAGCTGAGAAAACATTGAGAGCGTTTGCGTTATTCCATGAGGTGAAAAGTGCCGTCGTGGCAAGACTGTTTGAGGGCGCAGCCCGAGTTTCGCAGCCACAGGCACTTAAGCCCATGGAATAGCAAACGTGAACAGTTTTCGAAGCTTTGCCCTCAACGCGACTCCGAGTTTCGAAGCCACAGGCGAATGAGTCCATGAAATAGCAAACGGGCACGGTTTTGCGATGCCTTCTCCGCCGCTATATCTTTTCAATGTTCGTTTCATGTTTTTGATGAATTATGTAAGAAAAGGTTTTGAGAAAAGTCATTATGATGATATAATTATTAATAATATTTAATTGTAAATAAAGGTAAAATGATGAATCAGAGGGGAGCGTGATTTAAATGAAACTGCGCGGCTTTGAAAAGATCAGTAAGTATAAAGATGTAGAATTTCCCATGCCGGCCCGTAAGACCAAAACCTCTGCCGGTTATGACATCTGTGTGCCGGAAGATATAGCGCTGCGGCCTGGGCGGCTGGTGATGGTTCCTACCGGTGTAAAAGCCTATATGCAGGCAGATGAATTTCTGGGCGTGCATATCCGTTCCAGCATGGCTGTTAAGAAAAGCCTTCGTCTTGTGAACAATGTGGGCATCATCGATGCGGATTATTATAATAATCCGGA
>JAFZIG010000100.1 GCA_017554485.1 Acidaminococcaceae bacterium
AAATTCTTCCACCATCTTCAGGACAAAACGGTTTACTACGCCGTCTTTATCCGTATTTAACGGGATAATGCGGGTCTCCGGCTCAAATTCTTCCACCGTCAGGTCCCAGCCTCCCGGGATAGGCGGTCGGCGGTCCGCTTTTATGAAATAGGTTTTGGAAAAACCAACATAGGTTCCCATTGCGTCAAACAGTTTCGCCTTGATCAGTGGGAAGCCGTTCTCGTTACCCCATTTAACAATTGCCTCAGAAACTTCTTTCTTGTTCACAATGCTTGGTAACTCGCCTTTTTTTACTACTGCCATTGCAACTTCCTCCTCCGCCTTATGGATTACCGCAGCTGCGGTGAACACCCTGCCTGCTGCGCAGGGGCATCAGTACCTTGCGGGACCGCGGCCCTGCTTTAAAATATATTACTATTGTACATTATTTAAAGAATTATTTCAATTTTTATTTAGATTTTCTTTTAACGCCTGTACAAAACTCTCCCACATTGCCGGCACCAGCGCCAGGGCCGACTCGGAACGGGCGCTCTGCCAGTTGAGGAACGCCTGTATATCCTGCTGCAGGGCTTCCTCACCCGGATGCTGCAGGGCGATACCCTTCGCCCACACCGCATTGACATAATCGTCGTGGAGCAGGCCCAGCACATCCTGCAGCTGCTTCAGCTGCCGCAGAAGGTCCAGAGGCAGCCTGGCCAATTCGATAGTCTGGGTCACGTACCGGAACCGTTTGACCTTGATCCGGATCCTGTGCAGATCTTCCATATTGGAAAAATCCGGGTATTTCCGGTTCAGGGAGATCAGCTTATCGCTCCATTCCCCCAGCCGCCGGGCCACATACCGGTTTCCGCTCTCCCTGGGAAAGCCCGGCAGGGAAAGCGCCGGCAGCCCGTTCAGCCACAGCATGAATTCCGCCAGAATCACCGTATGCAGATTCAGGCAGGAATCCGTAAAAAACTTGTCCTGCTCTTTTTGACGCAGCTGTAAAATCACGTCCTGCAGCGGGGAAGAAGATCCGGGTCCGTCCCCTGCCGTATTCCTGCCGCGCTGACAGGCCAGGGCCGCCACATCCAGCTCCCGCATGTTGGACAGGGCCTCTGCGTCCTCCCGGAACAATGCCTGCCAGCGAAGAACAGTTTCCTCCGGCAGTCCTTCTTTAAAAAAGACCAGGCAGGAGCGCAGCCGCCGTATTTTGACCCGCAGCTGGCGAACCAGCAGTTTATTATCCGGGTCGTTATACAAAAGATGCCAGAACCAGCTGATGACCAGCGCCTGCCAGTACAGCTCCTGCCTCATGACCTTCAGCCAGCCCCTGTCCCCGGAAAGATGGGGATAAGCCTTTCCTGACAGCGCGTCCAGCCGCAGCTTCAGGTCCGGTTCCGCCAATACGAAACCGTCGCCGCCGGACAGCAGTTTGTGAACGGCAGACTTCACCAGGTTTTCCTGGCCCGAACTGTAGGTAAACTCCACATCCCGCAAATCCGACAGCCGCGCCTCCGCCAGCAATATGCCTTCCAGCGTGCGCACCTTAAAGGGGAACAGCGGACCGCCCGTCAGCTTATGACGGCGATAGCGGGCGCTGCAGTTTTCTCCGTATTCTTTTTCACGCAGTTTTCCCTGCTTCACGGTGAGCTTCAACAGCTTCGCCACATTTTCCGTAAAGGTTTCCGGATGGGCGACCCGTACACCGTGCAGGCAAAGTTTCCAAGTCAACTTTATTTCACCTGTGCCAGCATGGGCTGTCCGGACAGGGCAGCCACGATATTCTGCGCTGTAACCAGCGCCATTTCATCCCGCGTTTCCTCCGTAGCGGAGGCCATGTGGGGCGTTACCGTAATATTCGGCAGCGTCAGCAGCAAATGATCTCCCGGGAGAGGTTCCGGTTCCGTTACATCCAGCCCGGCCGCCGCCACTTTGCCGCTCTTCAGCGCGTGATACAGCGCCTCCGTGTCCACCACCTTGCCCCGGGAAATGTTCACAAACCGCACCCCGTCCTTTATGGCGGCAAAGGCCGCCTCATTAAACATGCCCTGGGTTGAAGGATTCAGCGTAACCGCCACCACAATAAAATCAGAACTCTGCAGCAGTTCTTCCCAGGATACATACACCGCGCCTAAGGCAGCGTCGTTCAGGCGGCGGTGACGGTTATGGTAAATGACACGCATGCCGCTGGCCTGGGCCCGTTTGGCAATGGCACTGCCAATATCGCCGAAACCGACCACGCCCAACGTCTTGCCGTAGAGGTCCACACCCAGGCCCATGGCCTTTCGTTCGCCCCACAGGCCGCTTTTAGTATGCAGGTGTCCCCGCACGATGCCCCGGGCCGTATCGATAAGCAGGCCGTAGGCGATATCCGCCACCGCGTTCACCAGCACGCCGGGCGTGTTTCCAATTTTTACATTGTGAGCGCGGCAGGCCTCCACGTCAATATTATCGTAGCCTACCGAAGCCTGGGCGATCACCTGCAGCTTCGGCGCTTTCTGCAATAATGCTTCATCAATACGGATATTGCCTGCGGAATACAAGGCATCCGCTTCCTGCAGCCATACAGTCCATTGGGGTTCCGGTACCCGGCCCCGCTGCTGCCAGCTCTTCAGCGTTACCTTGTCCTGCAAATATTCAATTGCCACGGGACGGATCTTCCCGCTGCAGATTACGATTTTTTCTTTTAAACTCATACTGCAAACCTCCGGAGTTATCATCGCGCATAAAAATAAAGACGGGACAGGTAATCTGTCCCATCTATTTTAGCATACTGTTTGGAAAAACCAAATCAAAGATTAAATTATTGCATTATATTCTGAATCCGGCGTTGCCTGTCAGTAAAATCTGTAACAATTATTCTAGTTTTATCATTTTTGCCAGTTACGCATAAAAGAAAATCTGCCGCGCCAGCAAAATTGCCAGCACAAAAGTCGCCACCAGTTTCCCCAGCATGGCCACAAACTGCATCTTAGCCGCCTGCCAGGCCAGCATGCCGGCATGCTGCATGTTGTGGGAGCGCAGATACTCGTACAGGTAGGCCATGGCAAACGCGCCCATGGCGCCGCCGATCACACTGCCCGCCACCGGAAACGTCGTCGTCCCCATGATCGTGCCCGCAAACGTGCCGCAGCCGATCAGGAACACACCCCACCAGGAAATGTCTTTCACCTTTCTTTTGATCCCGAAAAACGACAGCACAAATTCCCATATCTCGCCCAGCGCGTAAATCAGGATCGCAGCGGAAATAATGCGGATATCAAAATACTTGGACGGATCATAAAACGCAAACCCCAGACAGCAGCCAATCATCAGCGTATTGCCCGGCAGATCGAACAACGCCATGGCTACCGCCATCAAAATCAGGCAAATCGCAGCCAGCCATTCCAGCAAATACGCATCTGGCATACCGGAAAATCCTGCCAAAACCTGTTCCATCGCTTCTCCCTTTCTTAAGGACCACTAATTCATTCGTCTGCACGCTTGCCGGGCGCACACTCATTAAATCAGCGTTTTCCTTACTTATAAACAAAACAAAACCACCTGACACTTTGCCATTCTTTGCCATTCCCTTCCGGGCGAAACCAATTATAGCACAAGTGCAGGTGAAAAAAATGAAACTTATGTGAACTCAGGGACAGGACACAAAATGTTTACAAATACATGTCTTCCCCATTATGAACCAATGCGTGTTTTTAACATTTTCTTGTTCTCATACATAAGCGCGTCTGCCCGTTTAAAAACGTCTGCCACGCTGCAGTCGTTGCAGTATTTCGCCATGCCGCCGGCCAGCGTAACATCGCCTGTCGCCGCATTCTTCTCATTCAGTTCCGCTACTTTTTCCAGCAGGCTTTCCGCATTCTTGTAGTCGTCACCCTGAGAGATCACGGCAAACTCATCGCCGCCAATGCGGAAGACCGGGCTGTGCTTGAAAATATTACAGATGATCTGGCAGCCCTTTCGGATATACTGGTCACCGGCCTGGTGTCCCTGGGTGTCATTCACTTTTTTCAAACCGTTTACGTCAAAGATACTGATAGCGAATTCCACGGACTGTTTTTCTTTGATATGCCGGTCAAGCTGTGCTTCGGTATCCGTATACGCATGCTTGTTCTTCACGCCGGTAAGGGCGTCCCGGCTGGCCTGGTTCCTGGCCTGCGTCAGGTTTTTGGCGTATTCCTGCTCCCGTCTCATGCGGGCATCAATGTTGCTGACGCCTGCGATCAGCCGTTTCCCGCCCTTTTCCTCTACCATGGCCACTTTCAGGCTCACATAGGTAGGCGTGTCATTGATCATGAGCCGGTAGATCAGTTCGAACACCCCGTTCTGCTCAATCTCACGCATCACGTTTTCTTTGGTCAGCATGGATAAAACACGGTCCAGGTCTTCCGGATACAGAAGGCGCCGGATCTCTTGCCGGGAATGGCCGAAAAAGTCTTCACCCTTCTTGGCGATCCCAAGTCCTTCGTAATCCCTGGTCGCGCTGTATTCTTCATAATAATCCGTGACCGGATCCACGGTGTATATGCCGATATACCCGCCGGACAGGGCTGTGATGCGGGAATAGGTGATCCGTTCTTCCTGAATCCGCGCCGCCTCTTCCTGCATTTTCATCTGGGCGTCCACATTATTCACGCCGATGATGATGTGCTTTTCATCGCCTTCCATCCGGGTCGCTTTCATATTGACATAAGCCGGAACACCGTCCACCAGCAGGCGGTACGTAAACGTAAAAGTCCCATGCTCGTTTATGGAGCGAAGGATGTTATCTTTTGTAAACGCACGAATGAAGTTGTCCTGGTCGCCAGGATGCAGCATCTTCAGGGCATCCTGCCGGCTGGCATTGAAGAAATCGCCCTGCCGGCGCTTTTCCGCCAGTTCCTTTTGCCCCCTGCCCACGCTGTATTCCACAAACCGGTCAGTTTCCACGTTGACATAATATAAGAACGTGTAGTCCGCGGACAGGGCCCGCACGATGTTGGAATAAGTGGCGCTGTCGCTGCGGGCCTTTTCATATGCTTCCTGCGCCCTGGCCGTTTCCTGTTTCATGGACATCATTTCGGTCAGGTCCAGGCACATGCCCAACAGGCAGAGCCGTCCCGCGGCATCCGTAAATTTCAGTTTGGTGGTTTGGAGCTGCCACGGATTCCCGCCGGCGTCCAATACGTTTTCAACGTAAATATACGGTTTGTCCATGGACAGCGCCCGTTTATCGTATTCTTCAAAATGCCTGGCCGTTGCTTCGTCAAATATTTCATAGGCCGTCAGCCCTACGACATCCACAGGCGACTTCTTATGGGCAAACTCAGCAAACTGCTGGTTGCAGGCAAGATATTTCCCGTTCTCAACATCCTTTGAAAAGGTCAGTGCCGGCATATTGTCCAGCAGGGAGGCTACCGATTCCTTCAGCTCCGCAATTTTTGCGGCGGAGGCAGCGTTCCCAGCCAGTTCTGAATTATCCGCCTTCAGGTTTCTGTTGTTCTCTGCAGCTTCATCGCATTCCTTCTTATTTCCGCACATTTTTTCATCCCCCACCACATATCAATCACTGTCAGTTTACAAAATCATATTCTGTGAGGTTTTTATTATTGTAAGAATATTATAATATATAAAATAGTTTATAGCAACTTAACTGAGGAAACCGGATTTTTATAAATGTCACTGTTTTTTCTTAAATTTTCCGACAATATATAGTATAATTGATGATATAATCAGATTGTACAATCTATGGTCTTTTAAGCGAGGTTAATATGTCTTCATTATTATCTTCTGCAACTGCCAGGGCTTCAGCCCTGCTGACGCCGGAATTCTGGGCAGCCCTCTGGCCGGAGTGGAAAGCTTCCGTCCTGATCTGCGCTTTCATTCTCATATTCCGGATCCTGTACCGCTCATTCATTTTGCATTTTACCGAGCATCTGAAACAGCGTTATCATTACGACTTTATCGATGACTTTTTCAAAGCGTTCAATAAGCCGGTCCAGGCATTTTTGTGGATCCTCGCGTTTTATTCGTTCATCGTCCTCAGTCCGATGGACCCGTTGTCCAACCACATCACGTTTGACCGTATCCTGCGCAGCAGCCTGGCGGTCTGCCTGATCTGGGGCGTGTACAATCTGTGCGATGCCAGCCATGGCGTGATTATGCTGCTTTTGAAGAAACGCTCCGGCCTGCACATTGACGAAACCATTGAAGGCCTGGTTTCCGCTGTGGGACATTTCCTGTGCATTATACTGGGCATCGTCATGGTAGCGGATGAGTGGGATTACGATATCACAGCTTTCGTGGCATCCCTGGGCATCGGCGCCATAGCCATCGCCCTGGCCGCCAAGGATTCACTGGCCAACATTTTCGGAAGCATCGTCATCATCACGGAGCGCCCTTTCGTGAAAGGCGACTGGATCTCCGCCAATAATGTGGAAGGTATCGTGGAACTGATTTCCTTCCGCAGCACCTGCGTACGCACGTTTTACCAGGAGCTGGTGTTTATTCCCAATTCCCTGCTGAGCAACACGCCTATCATCAATTATACCAGGCGGCAGAAGTACCGCATCCAGTTTTTGCTGGGCCTGACCTACAGTACCACAAGGGAACAGATGGAAAATGTCTGCCTGCAGATCCGCCAGCTTTGTGAAACGATGGATGAAATCCACAACGACGGCATTGACGTAAACTTCTTCGAGTTCGGGGACAGCTCGCTGAATATCCGTATCGTGTGCTATGCCAAAGCAGACAATAACTCGGTTTATTTAAGGGTACGGGAAAAATTCAATTTGGCAATCATGAAGATCGTGGAGGACAACGGCGTCAGCTGCGCCTTCCCCAGCCGCAGCATTTATTTCGAAACGCCGATACCGCAGACAGCCAACCCACAGCCTGTGGTTTTCCCCGCGGAGAAACAGCCTGTTACCTTCGACTTACGCAATGCCAAAGGCGTGCACATAGAAAAAGCACCGGAGAAATAAAACTCCGGTGCTTTTCTTTTTTCTGTCATTTGACGATTATCTTATTTTTCACTCGCACCACAGGTCCACATGCTCGAACCGGTTCACATCCACCAGGCCCCGGTCTGTCAGGCGCAGTTCCGGAATCACCGGCAGGGACATAAAGGCCAGGATCATAAATGTACTGAACTCTTCCGGTATGCCCAGTTCCTTCAGCCAGAAGTCAAGCTGTTTGATCTGGGAATTCACCGCCATCGCGTCCCGGTCGCTCATGAGCCCGGCAATGGGCAGGGGCACGGTAGCCCTGACTTCGCCTTCCGAAACGATGATCTGTCCGCCTCCGATCTCCCGCAAGCGGTTTACAGCCAGGGCCATATCTTCGTCATTGGTTCCCACCACAGACAGGTTATGGGAATCGTGTCCCACCGTAGTGGCAATGGCACCCCGTTTCAGGCCGAAACCGTAAACAAAGCCCAACCCGATATTACCCGTATTGTGATGGCGTTCAAACACAGCCGCTTTCAGTATGTCGCGCTGTGTATCGCTGACCGCTTCCCCATCGCGGATCGTCGGCTCCAGATGCAGCTTGGTGGTCAGCAGCTGGGTCTGGCTGATACCGATGACCCGGAGCCGCTTACCCGGCTGCGCCGGAATCTTTAAGTCTTCTTTCTTCACCGCAGGCATGTTCATGGACCGGCCCGGAGCCTTCAGCACCGGCTCGCTCTTCCACAGCAGCTTGCGGTTTTTCACTACCACCGCGCCGCCTTTCACCACATGCACCGGCTGGAAGGATTGCAAATCCTTAAACACTGCGATGTCTGCCGCATACCCCGGCGCCAGGGCGCCCACCTGTTTCAGCCCGTAGCATTCCGCAATATTCAGCGTCGCCATGGGGATCAGGTCTTCCGGATCGTAACCCTGGGCCACGCCGATCTCCAGCAGGTAGTTAATGCTGCCCTGTTCGATCAGGTCGTCCGCGTGCCGGTCATCGCTGCATAAGCACAGG
>JAFZIG010000101.1 GCA_017554485.1 Acidaminococcaceae bacterium
GCAAAACCGGCGGTATTGTTTGGCGGAAAATACCGGATCATCGACTTCACATTAAGTAATTGCCGTAATTCCGGAATCAGTACAGTTGGCATCTTAACCCAGTACCAGCCGCTGGAACTGAACTGGTATATCGGCAACGGCAGCAGCTGGGATCTGGATTCCGAACGTGGAGGGGCTTTTATCCTGCCCCCATATATGAATGATAAGGATTCATCCAACTGGTACCAGGGAACGGCGGATGCTATTTATCAGAACCTGAATTTTATGGACATGATCGATCCGGAATATGTCCTGGTCTTATCAGGCGACCATATTTATTCCATGGATTATGCAAAAATGCTGGCGTTCCATAAAAAGCACAAAGCTAAAGCTACGGTCAGCACGATCCAGGTACCGTTATCGGAAGCTTCCCGGTTCGGCATCATGAATACGGATCCGAATCTGCGCATCAATGAATTTGAAGAAAAACCGAAAAATCCGAAAAGCACGCTGGCTTCCATGGGAATATATATTTTTAACAAGGCAGTACTGAAAGAATATCTGACTGCGGACGCAAAGAAGAACGACTCAGATCACGATTTCGGTAAAAATGTAATTCCTGCTATGCTGGCAGATAAACTGCCGGTGTATGCATATCCCTTTGAAGGGTACTGGAAAGATGTAGGTACTTTTGAAAGCCTGTGGCAGGCCAATATGGACCTGTTGGCGGATGAGCCGCTTTTGAGCCTGAACGATCCGAACTGGCGCATTTATGCCGGCAACCATTCTTACCCGCCTCATTATGTGGGACCGAAAGGCCAACTGCACAGTTCATTGGTTGGCGAGGGCGCCGCCATTTCCGGCAAAGTTTCCCATTCCGTTATTTTCTATAATGTGGTAATTGAAGAAGGGGCAAAGGTGACCAATTCGGTTATCCTGCCGGGAACCGTAGTTGAGAAAGATGCAGTAGTAGACAGGGCTATCATTGGAGAACGCTGCCGTATCTGTGCCGGGGTACAGATTCAGGGAACGAATACAGAGGTTGCTGTACATGGGAATGATGAAACGGTAAAAGCGGGAACAAAAGGAAAGGGGGCAAAATAAAATGTCAGATATTTTAGGATTGATTAATTTGCAGTGCCCCAATACGATGAAAGAGCTGAGCGCGAAACGACCGCTGGCTTCCGAACCCTTTGGCGCCAAGTTTCGTCTCATGGATTTTGCGTTGAGCAACATGGTCAATGCAGGCATTGATACTGTGGGACTTATTTTACCTTTCCATTCCCGCTCTGTACTGGATCATGTTCGTTCCGCAAAGGAATGGGACCTGGCACGCAAGCAGCACGGTCTGTATTATCTGCCCATGGACGAAGAAGAAGAAATCCTGCATCCGCAGGAAGGCGATATTTACAGCTATTATAAGAACCTGCGCTACGTAGAAGCCGGGCAGTGCCGATATCTGCTGCTTTCCGGCTGCGATGTGGTGGCCAATATTAATTATGAAGAAGTGCTGCGCTTCCATCGGAAGCATAATGCGAACATTACGCTGGTATATAAAAAGCAGGATGCGGATTGCCCGGGTGAAGGATATGTCCTGAAAACAAAAGCAAACGGGCATGTTACCGGTATGAAAAAAGCCGAAAACGTAAAAAAAGATGAGAATCTGTTTTTAGGCGCCGTATTGATGGATAGCAATTTATTCCTCCAGATGATCCGCCGCGCTAATTTCGGCGGCAAGTGGAAATTCTTTAACGAAGTACTGGCAGACAATGTAGAAAACCTGCGCATTTTCGGCTTTTCTTTTAAAGGTTACGCCAAGCGGATCAATTCCATTGACAGTTATTTCCAGTCCAGTATGGATATGCTGAAGCTGGAGAACTGGCGGGATATTTTCCACCAGGATAACCGTATTTATACAAAGATTAAAGACGAAGCACCAGCCAAATATATGGAAGAAGCCCGTGTCACCAATTCCCTGGTGGCTAACGGCTGCATCATTGAAGGCACTGTGGAGAATAGCATCCTGTTCCGCAAAGTACGGGTAGGGCGCAACGCGGTGATCCGCAACAGCATTATCATGCAGAACACCAATATTGGCGAGGATGCCTGCCTGGATTATGTAATATGCGACAAGGACAGGGATATCCAGCCAGAGGCAGTATTGGAAGGAACAGAAAAGGAACCATTGTGTATCATTAAACACGAGGTACGGTAAATATCAGACTATGCATACCTGGAAAACCAAAAAAGAGTTTAAGAATTTATTTATTGAAAAGGCAGAAGTTTTATTTGAAAAAACCGTAAAAGAGTTGTCCCGCAAGGAAGTGTATCAGATTCTTGCCGCCATGATCAAAGATCTGGTGAGCGATGACTGGATCCAGACGGAAAAGGTTTATAATCACAAAAGAGTCCGCCAGGTCTATTATTTTTCCATTGAGTTTTTATTAGGCCGCTTGTTGAATACAAACCTGTTGAACTGCGATGTGGAAAAGATATGCCGCAGCGCCTTACAGGATTTTGGTATTAATCTGGATGAGATTATTCCGGAAGAACCGGATCCCGGTCTGGGAAACGGAGGACTAGGCCGCCTGGCCGCCTGTTATATTGATTCCATGGCGGCACTGCAACTCCCGGGACACGGGTGCAGCATCCGTTACCAGTACGGACTGTTCGATCAGCGCATCATCGACGGCCAGCAGGTAGAACTGCCGGACGCCTGGCTGCGCAACGGTTTCCCTTGGGAAATACGGAAACCGGACAAAGCAGTAGAGGTCCGTTTCGGCGGGCAGGCCTATATGCGCCCCGGAAAAAACGAGACGCTGGTCTGTGTGCACGAACATTATAATACCGTGCGGGCCGTACCCTATGATGTTCCTGTCCTGGGTTATCAGAATCGTACGGTGAATACTTTACGACTTTGGAAAGCGGAATACACGCGGGAAGGCATGTATGACCAGTTACGCTACGGCGATTACCGCAGGGCCCTTCATTATAAAGATCTGACACAGCAGATTTCCCGTTTCCTGTATCCCAACGATTCAACCTATGAAGGCCGTAAATTACGGCTGATGCAGGAGTATTTCTTTGTTTCTGCCGGCGTGCAGAGCATTATGCGCCATTTTAAAAAACACTATGGCTCGCCAATATTATTTGACCGGTACATTGCCCTGCATATCAACGATACCCATCCGGCTCTGATCATCCCCGAACTGATGCGTATCCTGATGGACGAAGAGGGTTTGAGCTGGGAAGACGCCTGGCGCATAACCACTAATTCCGTGGCTTACACCAATCATACGATTATGCCGGAAGCACTGGAACGTTGGTCTATCCCTATGTTCAAAGAACTGCTGCCCCGTATTTTCCTGATCGTGGATGAAATCAACAGACGCTGGCTGGAAGCCGTCCGTCAGCGATTCCCCGGCCGGGATGACATTGCCCGGGATGTGGCGATCCTCTGGAATAACCAGGTGCACATGGCCAGTCTTGCAGTAGTAGGGAGTCACAGCATCAACGGCGTGGCGAAGCTGCATTCAGAAATCCTGAAGACCAATACACTACGCCCCTTCTATACCTGGTTCCCGGAACGGTTCAACAATAAAACAAACGGAGTAACCCACCGCCGCTGGCTGGTGGAATCCAATCCCCAGCTGACGGGACTTATCTGTGATGCTATAGGAAAAGACTGGATTCACGCGCCGGAAAAACTGCTGGCGCTGGAGCCTTTTGGCGAAGACAAGGCATTCCGTGAGCAATTGGTTGCAGTAAAGCAGAAACGCAAAGAGCTTCTGGCGGAGTATTTGCATAAAGAAAGAAATATCACGTTAAATCCGCACTCCATTTTTGATATCCAGATCAAACGGATGCACATGTACAAACGGCAGCTTCTGAACATCCTGCACGTGTATCATCTGTATCGGCAGCTGCTGGAGAATCCCAATTTGGACATGGTTCCCCGGACATTTATTTTCGGGGGCAAGGCGGCAGCCAGCTATGGGGAAGCAAAGATTACCATCCAGCTGATTAACACGGTGGCCAAACTCATTGATCAGGATTACCGGGCAGCAAGAAAACTGAAGGTGGTGTTCCTGGAAAATTATAACGTTTCTCTGGGACAGAAGTTGTTTCCTGCCGCCGATGTCAGCGAGCAGATTTCCACGGCAAGCAAGGAAGCTTCCGGAACCGGCAACATGAAATTTATGTTCAACGGCGCCATAACTCTGGGCACCATGGATGGGGCTAACGTAGAAATCCATCAGGAAGTCGGGGATGAACACAGCGTGATCTTCGGCCTGCGGGCAGAAGAAGTGCAGCGATATTATCAGGAAGGGGGCTATTCTTCCTGGGATATTTATAACAGTGACCAGGATGTACGCCGCGCGCTGGAAGTTATGGAAGAAAACCCCATGTTCTGCCAGTTGAAGGAAGCGCTGCTGGACCGTAACGACGAATTTTTTGTTTTGAAAGATTTTAAATCCTATTGCGCGGCTCAGCAGGAGATAGAGCGGCGTTACAGGGATACGGACGGCTGGTTCCGGTCCAGCACCGTAAACATCGCCCATGCGGGACATTTTTCCAGCGACAGGTCCATTCAGGAATATGCCAAAGATATCTGGTACTTAACACCGGTAAAAATTTAAAGGGAGCACTGGTATTAAAAGAGTCTGTGTGCCGGACAGTTTTGATATTCAAATAAGATTTATAAACAACGAGGAAGAATTATGCGAGTCAGCGCGATTGATGCGTACAGTACCTATCTTTTCCATCAGGGGACCAATTACAGCAGCTACCGTCTGTTCGGTGCCCATTTTACCAGCTGGAAACAAAAATCCAGCGTCCGTTTCTGCGTGTGGGCGCCCCATGCCCGGGCGGTCAGCGTGGTGGGGGACTTTAACGGCTGGGATGCCAAGGCGACGCCTATGGAACGGGCTAAGCAGGGCATCGGCCTCTGGGTGGCCTACGTTCCCGGGCTCAAAGAAGGCGCAACTTATAAATACGCGATTGAAACTGCATCAGGTGAAGTAATTTTAAAAAGCGATCCCTACGGGTTCGCTGCCGAACTGCGGCCGAATACAGCGTCTATAGTAAAAAATCTGCATTACCAGTGGCATGATGCCGGCTGGCAGAAAAGCCGGAAGGATTACGATTCCTATCATAATCCCATGCTCATCTACGAGGTTCATCTGGGTTCCTGGAAACGGGACGCGGAAGGCAAGGTGATGAACTACCGGGACATTGCGGAGCCGCTGGCGCAGTATGTGAAAGAGATGCGCTATACGCATGTGGAATTGATGCCCCTGTGCGAGTACCCTTACGACGGTTCCTGGGGCTACCAGGCCACGGGGTATTTTGCAGCCACCAGCCGTTACGGCTCGCCGGAAGACTTCATGTACCTGGTGGATACGCTGCACAAAAACAAGATTGGCGTGATCTTGGACTGGGTACCGGGCCATTTCTGCAAGGATGCCCACGGGCTGCGGCATTTTGACGGAGAACCGTTGTATGAATCCGGAAATGTCATGCTGGCGGAAAACAAAGACTGGGATACCATGAACTTTGATTACGGACGTCCGGAAGTGCAGAGCTTCCTGATTTCCAGCGCCTGTTTCTGGCTGGAGCAATTCCATCTGGACGGGCTGCGGATCGACGCCGTGGCCAACATGCTGTATCTGGATTACGGGAAAAAACAGGGAGAATGGCAGGCCAACAAACACGGCGGCCGGGAAAACCTGGAGGCCGTAGACTTTCTGCGTAAGCTCAATACCGCGGTATTTAAAAATATTCCCCAGGCCCTGATGATCGCGGAAGAATCCACCTCCTGGCCCATGGTCTCCGGACCGGCGGACAAGGGCGGACTGGGCTTCAATTATAAATGGAACATGGGATGGATGAACGACATGCTGAAGTACATGTCCATGGACCCCCTGTTCCGGAAAGGCTCCCAAAATTTAATTACGTTTTCCCTGTACTATGCCTTTGCGGAAAATTTCATCCTGCCCTTAAGCCACGACGAAGTGGTACACGGCAAACATTCCCTGTTGGACAAAATGCCGGGGGATTACTGGAAAAAATTTGCCGGCCTGCGGGCGTTTTACGGATACTGGATGAGCCATCCCGGGAAAAAACTGCTGTTCATGGGCGGCGAATTCGGCCAGTTTATTGAATGGAAATTTGATGACAGCCTGGACTGGCATTTGCTGGATTATCCTGCCCATCAGGAAATGCAGCGGTATGTGAAAGCGCTGAATCTGTTTTATAACAAGCATCCGGAGTTCTGGCAGATCGATTACAACTGGCAGGGTTTTAACTGGATCAGTTGTGATGATACCGACAACAGCGTTATCAGTTTTTACCGGAAAGGACTGAAACCGAAAGACCAGACGATCATCGTCTGCAACTTTACGCCGGAAGTCCGGCGGGATTACCGGATCGGCGTAGAAGAAGCCGCAACCTATACGGAAATTTTTAACAGTGACAGTAAAGAATTCGGCGGCTCCGGCGTGGGCAACCCGGAACTCATAACGAGTGAAGCAATTCCCTGTCATGGCAAAGAACAGTCGATTACCCTGACACTGCCGCCACTGGCAGTGCTGTATATAAAACTCAAAAAGAAAAAGAAAAAAATTACAAAGAAGACGAAGGGTGAATGCAAAGCGGAAAAAACGCAAACCCTTCCGATTCGTTCAAAGAAAGGCGGAAGTAAAAAATGAAAGTGTTATTTGTAGCATCGGAGGCAGCTCCGTTTATCAAGACCGGCGGCCTGGCCGACGTCATGGGCGCGCTGCCCAAGGCGCTGCAGGCCCTGGGGGTGGAACCGGCCCTGGTGATTCCCAACTATGAAGGGGTTGGCGAAAGCTATAAAAAAGAGATGCAGACGGTTTACGAAGGTTCGGTAGACCTGTCCTGGCGCAGCCAGTATCTGGGTGTAAAGAAACTGGTACAGGACGGTATTCCCGTTTATTTTCTTGACAACGAGTATTATTTTAAAAGAGAAAAACTGTACGGCTATCATGACGATGCGGAACGCTTTGCCTTTTTTGCCAAAGCGGCGCTGGCCATGCTGCATTACATCGATTTCAAGCCGGATGTGATCCACACTAACGACTGGCACACTGGTATGCTGGGCGCCTACCTGAAAGAAGATTTCATGCAGGACCCGTTCTATCAGGGTATGAAAAACATTTACACGATCCACAATCTGAAATACCAGGGCGTGTTCGGCCGGGAAATCGTGGAAGACGTGCTGGGCATGCCCCTGCGCCTGTTGTACAACGGCAACATTGAAAATGCCGGTAACGTTAACTTCATGAAAGCCGGTATGTGTTATGCCGACTATATTACAACCGTAAGTCCCTCTTATGCGGAAGAAATTACCTATCCGTATTTTGGCGAAGGGCTGGAAGATTACGTGGCGCTCTGTGCCGGTAAGATCAGCGGCATTTTAAACGGTTTGGACGAAAAGGAATACGATCCGGAAACCGATTCGAATATTCCGGTCACCTTTGACGCAGCCAATGTGCTGATAAAAAAGCCTCTGGCCAAGGAAGCCCTCCAGCGGGAACTGGGCCTTGCGGTAAACCGGGAGATCCCGGTATTAGCCATGATCACCCGTCTGGTGGAAGCCAAAGGCCTGGATCTGGTCATGCATATCATGGATGAACTGATGGAAGAACAGGTGCAGCTGGTTGTCGTCGGCACCGGCGACGAAGAGTATGCTAACGCGCTGCGGGAACTGGCCTGGCGGCATCCGGGCAGCGTTTCTGTCAACATCTTATTTAATGAAGGACTGGCCCGCCGTGTTTATGCGGGGGCAGACATGTTCATCATGCCCTCCCGGTACGAAGCCTGCGGCCTCAGTCAGATGATCGCCATGCGGTACGGAACCATTCCGGTGGTGCGGGAGACCGGCGGCCTGAAAGATTCCGTAATCAATTTCGACAAATACACTACGCCGGAAGGAAACGGTTTCAGTTTTGCCAACTTTAATGCCCATGAGCTGTTATTTACCATTAAGCGGGGCCTGACCTGTTATGAGGAAAAACCCTTGTGGGAAAAAATCGTGCAGAACGCGATGCACAGTGACAACAGCTGGAGCCGGTCTGCGCAGGCCTATGCGGATCTGTATACCAGGATTGCCGGGGATGCGATTACGGTGGAACCTGTAACGGAAGAACAGGTGGCGGAAGCGGAAGAAAAAATCCTGCAGGCGGTGAAAGGCGAAGAAACTGCAGAAGGCAGCACAGAAATGATTGCCCCGGAAGCAGTTGTGACGGAATCGGAAGCATCTGCTGAAGAAGTTGTTGTAAAAGCGGAAGCAGAGGAAAGCGAAGCAGCTGTTGTTGCGAAAAAAGCAACAGGAGAAGTAAAGGCAGAAGAAGCAGTGGCAAAAGCTGATGAAGCGGTAGCAGAACCTGTTGAAGAAGCAAAAGCTAAGAAAACTGTAAAACGGAAAACTGCAGCTAAAAAGACAACTGCCAAAAATGCAGAAGAAAAAACAGAAACAGAAAAGAAGCCTGCGACGAAA
>JAFZIG010000102.1 GCA_017554485.1 Acidaminococcaceae bacterium
AAGCTGCGCAAAGCCATCATGGATGAGGAAATGCCCAAGGATCTGCAGGATGCCATTTCCAAGGCCTATAAGGAACTGGGCAAAAAAGTCGGTGAAAAAGAGCCTTATGTAGCAGTACGGTCCAGCGCTACTGCGGAAGATTTGCCCGATGCCAGTTTTGCAGGCCAGCAGGATACCTACCTGAACGTACAGGGTGCCAAGATGATCATTAAGAAAGTTAAGGAATGCTATGCTTCCTGCTTTACCGATCGCGCTGTGTACTATCGCGAAAAACAGGGCTTTGATCATCTGGACGTAGCATTGTCTGCTGTTATCCAGATGATGGTATATTCCAAGGCTGCCGGCGTTATGTTCACGGTTAATGTAGCAAACGGCGAAGACAAGAACGTATTGATTGAAGGCGCTTACGGTCTGGGCGAATATGTGGTTCAGGGTACTGTGACCCCGGATGATTATCTGGTTTCCAAAGATAAACTGGAAATTCTGGAAAAGACGGTCAATCCTCAGGAAATCAAACTGATCCGTAAACCCGGTGGCGATGTGGAAGAAGTGCCTGTCCCGAAGGAAGAGGGCGAAGCCCAGAAGCTGACTGACGAACAGATCAAAGAGCTGGCAGGTTATGCGATTAAGATTGAAAAGCATTACGGCTGTTATATGGATATGGAATGGGGTATTGACGAGCGGGACGGCAAGATATGGATTTTACAGGCCCGTCCGGAAACTGTCTGGAGCCGTCGCAGAGCCAAAGAAGCAGAGAAGAAGGAGGAAAAAGTTGCTGTGACTACCGATCGTGTTGTTATCGTAAAAGGTGCGCCGGCAAGTCCCGGACAGGTATCTGGCAAGGCACATGTTATTCTGGATCCCTCCATGATCGACGAGTTTAAGCAGGGTGAGATTCTGGTTACGGAGATGACTGCTCCCGACTGGGTTCCCGCCATGAAGAAAGCAAAAGCCATTGTTACGGACAGCGGCGGCATGACCTGCCACGCTTCTATTGTAAGCCGTGAACTGGGCATCCCCTGTATCGTAGGAACCAAGAGCCGTGGTGCTGCTGCAACGGCTTCTATCCACAGCGGTGACGACATTACCGTAGACGCAACCCACGGTGTTGTATATGAAGGTATCCTGGAAGATGCAAAACCGGCTGCTGCAGTACCTGCTGCTGTGGGCGCAACTGTAACTGCGGAATTCTTCCCACCCACCGGAACTAAGATTTATATGAATCTTGGCGATCCGGAACTGGCAGAAAAGTATGCATCTCTGCCTTGCGACGGCATCGGCCTTATGCGCGAAGAGTTCATCTGGACCACTTACATCCATGAACATCCATTATATCTGATTAAGACCGGACATCCAGAAAAGGTAGTTGACCAACTGGCGGAAGGCATCCGCCAGGTGTGCCAGGCTCTGGCTCCCCGTCCGGTAACATTACGCTTCAGCGATTTCAAATCCAGCGAGTACCGGGACCTGAAGGGCGGCGACGAGTTCGAACCCTATGAACCTTCCGCTTTGTTGGGCTGGCGCGGCGCCTCCCGTTACTATGATCCCAAATACATCGAAGGGTTCAAGCTGGAATGCCAGGCTGTACGTAAGGTACGGGAGGAGTTCGGCTTAAAGAACCTGAACGTGATGATCCCCTTCTGCCGCAATATTGATGAGGCCCGCAAGGTGACCTCCATCATGGCAGAGCAGGGCCTGGCCCGGGGCAAGGACTTTAAGGTCTGGCTGATGGCTGAGATTCCTTCCAACATCATTTTGGCTGACCAGTTCAATGAATTTGTTGACGGCTATTCCATCGGCTCCAATGATTTGACCATGCTGATCTTAGGTTGCGACCGTGACAACGATACCGTCTCCCACATCTATGACGAGCGGAATCTGGCAGTCCGCCGGGCTGTACGTCACCTCATCGAAGTGGCCCACAAGGCGGGCAAGACCGTTTCCATCTGCGGCCAGGCGCCTTCAGTTTATCCGGAATTCTGCGAATTCCTGATCAAGAGCGGCATCGACAGCATCTCTGTCAATCCGGATACTGTCAAGTTCACCAAGAAACTTGCAGCGCACATTGAACAGCGTATCCTGCTGGATTCTCTCACCGGCAGAGGCCGTCAGGAAGCGGAAGACCTGAACTGGTAACAGTAAACAGAATTGCTTCATAATAATGTTAAGATTAATTGAATTATCGTATGTAAATTGAGTCAGGACACCCCCTCATGTCCTGCGTTACGTGGTAACTCTAATGGGTTACCACTTTTTTTGTGAAAAATTGGTAAAATCGACTTCTTATTGCGAATGAAACTATACCCCATCTTTGACAGTTGCGAGAAGGAAAAAGTCTCACAAACGGCTTGGTTGAGCTGTTTGTGAGACTTTGTTTTTCATTAAAGTATGTAGCTATTTTTGCCTTTTCCTGGTCAGGTTTAAAATTTTTCTCATGTTTTGCTG
>JAFZIG010000103.1 GCA_017554485.1 Acidaminococcaceae bacterium
ACATGATCACCGGCGCAGCCCAGATGGACGGCGCGATCCTGGTAGTAAGCGCAGCTGACGGCCCGATGCCCCAGACCCGCGAGCACATCCTGCTGTCCCGTCAGGTAGGCGTACCGGCTATGGTAGTTTACCTGAACAAGGCCGACATGGTTGACGATCCGGAACTGATCGAGCTGGTAGAAATGGAAGTACGTGACCTGCTGAGCAGCTACGAATTCCCCGGCGACGACATTCCCATCGTGGTAGGTTCCGCCCTGAAAGCCCTGGAAGGCGACAAGAGTGAAATGGGCGAAGGCAGCATCTTTAAACTGATGGACGAAGTTGACAACTACATTCCGACTCCGGAACGTCCTACCGACAAACCGTTCCTGATGCCTGTTGAAGACGTATTCACCATCACCGGTCGCGGCACCGTGGCTACCGGCCGTATCGAACGCGGTCAGGCCCATGTAGGCGACCCCGTTGAAATCGTCGGCATGAAAGACGAGAAGAAAGCCACCGTTATCACCGGTCTGGAAATGTTCCGCAAGACCCTGGACGTAGCGCTGGCAGGC
This sequence comes from Acidaminococcaceae bacterium, assembly GCA_017554485.1. GTDB lineage: Bacteria > Bacillota > Negativicutes > Acidaminococcales > Acidaminococcaceae > Succiniclasticum. Next base: position 555 of record JAFZIG010000103.1, read on the forward strand.
GACAATGTAGGCGCGCTGCTGCGTGGCGTTGACCGCAAGGAAATCGAACGCGGCCAGGTACTGGCGAAACCGGGCAGCGTACATCCGCACACCCACTTCACCGGCCAGGTTTACGTACTGAAGAAAGAAGAAGGCGGCCGTCACACCCCGTTCTTCAACGGCTACCGTCCGCAGTTCTACTTCCGTACCACCGACGTTACCGGTTCCGTAAAACTGCCGGAAGGCACCGAAATGGTAATGCCTGGCGATAACGTAGATATGGAAATTACCCTGATCACCCCCATCGCTATGGAACAGGGCCTGCGTTTCGCTATCCGTGAAGGCGGCCACACTGTAGGCGCCGGCGTTGTTGGTGATATCATCGATTAATTTTTGTAAAATTATTGATCTTAGATCCCGGTATGAGGGGCGTAAGATAAGCCCCTCATATTCTTATGTTTATTGGTACCTGCGATGATGTGAAAGGTTGCTTGCCTGTCCTGTCATGCAGACGGGGAGATTTTCACGGAGTATGTCCGTTCTTAGAAACTGGGCGATTGGAGGAAAAAATTAATGGCTAAGACACAAAAAATCAGAATACGCCTGAAAGCGTATGATCACACCGCTCTGGACCAGAGCGCGGCAAAGATCGTTGAGACGGCGAAACGCACCGGTGCACAGGTATCCGGTCCGATTCCGCTGCCTACCGAAAAAAACATTTATACGATTCTGCGTTCCCCACATGTCAACAAAGATTCCCGTGAGCAGTTCGAAATGCGCACTCACAAACGTCTGGTAGACATTCTGGAGCCGACTCCGAAAACGGTTGACGCCCTGATGCGTTTAGACCTGCCGGCCGGCGTAGACATCGAAATCAAACTGTGAGGAGGTGCTAACGATGGCTAAAGGAATCATTGGCAAAAAACTGGGCATGACCCAAATTTTTGAAGCTGACGGCAAGTTCATTCCTGTTACGGTTGTGTTAGCAGGCCCTTGCACAGTGATTCAGAATAAAACGGAAGAAACCGACGGATACAATGCGATCCAGGTAGGTTTCGGCGAAGTAAGCGAAAAGAAAGTGACCAAACCGGA
>JAFZIG010000104.1 GCA_017554485.1 Acidaminococcaceae bacterium
CAGGTCGGTCTCGGTTTCTTCCTTAAAGGTTGTCTCGATAACGCCTGCGCGGGTGCCGCCGATGCCGCGGGCATAAGCCAGCGCTATATCGAAGCACTTGCCGGTAGCATCCTGATATACCGCGAATACGTTGGGAACGCCGGAACCTTCCGTGAATACGCGGCGAACCAGATGGCCGGGTCCTTTCGGGGCAACCATGAATACGTCCACGTCAGCAGCCGGGATGATCTGCTGGAAATGGATATTGAAGCCATGGGCAAAAGCCAGGGCGCTGCCGGGTTTCAGGTTCGGGGCGATCTCGTTCTTGTAAACGTCAGCCTGTTTTTCATCCGGAATCAGGACCATGGTAATGTCAGCCCATTTTACCGCTTCGCCTACGGTCATAACCTTCAGGCCCGCTGCTTCCGCTTTCGCCGCGGATTTGGAACCTTTGTACAGGCCAACCACTACTTCCAGGCCGCTGTCACGCAGGTTCAGCGCATGAGCGTGCCCCTGGCTGCCGTAACCGACGATAGCAACTTTTTTGCCTTTAATCGCATCCCAGTTTACATCCTGATCATAATACACTTTTGCCATGATAAATCTCTCCTTTTTTAAATAAAAAATATTTTAATGATACAACGAAAACAACTTTACGGAAGTGCTGTCAATATTTCAGCGCTTCTTTATATTTTATATCCCGGCGTCGGCCGGAATCAAAATATCTTTACCGGACTGCATTACATCTTCTTAACGGCATTGGAGCCTCTTGACAGGGAAATCTGCCCGGTACGGGCCATCTCGATAATTTCGTATTCCTTCAGCATCTGCAGCAATGCCTCAATATGGTCTTCCCTGCCGGTGACGCGCATGACCACGGCTCCCGGATTGACGTCTACGATCTTGGCGTGGAATAAATCCGCCAGGTTGGCGATATCCGATAATTCCTGCGTAGAACCCACTTTGACCTTGATCATAGCCAGCTCGTAGCTGATGAACGGCGCTTCATCCAGGTTGACCACCTTGATCACGTCGATGAGCCGCGCCAGCTGCAGGATCGCCTGGTTCAGCGCCCGCTGGTCTTCCACGGATACGACGATGTTGATACGGGTCACGTCCGGTTCTTCGGTATAGCCGGCGTTGATGTACTCAATGTTGATGGCCCTGCGGCTTATAAGGCCGGCCACGTGGGTCAGCACGCCCGGCTTGTTATCGCACAGGATTGCCAAATGCTGCTTCATCATCTCTGCGTTTCCTCCCAAAATCATTGTAATATTAATTATAGCACATTTTCGTTACATATATAAATATAAACATTAACAAAAAACCGTCCCCCAAACAATGAGGGACGGATCATATCCGCGGTACCACCCTGCTTTCCGCCAAAAAACGGACTCTCTGCAACGTACTAACATACGCGTTTCCTGTAACGTGGAAATGACGCAGGCGCTTACTACGCTTCAGCGCCGGTCCTCAGGGATGATTTTCCTCTGCTCGCCGTCACCGGTTCTCACCACCCACCGGCTCTCTGGGACCTGCCGCAGCAGATTACTCTTTCCCGTCATCAGATGTAAGATTATAAAATTAAGATTAGATAGATTATATGAAAAGAAAAAAAATTTGTCAAATATTTTTTTTCCGGTACAGCCTCTCAAACAGGCGGATAAAATAATGGTAGGCGAAGAAGAGGAAGAAGGAACCGGCTACCCAGGCCACAGGGCTGGCGTAACAGACGCCCCGGAAGCCCCATCCCCAGTCCGTAGCCAGGAATTTGGCTACCCCCACGCGCATGCTCAGCTCGATCAGGGAGGAAGCCAGGGGCACCATGCCTACGCCCATGCCCTGCACGGCGCTGCGGTAAATAAACATCTGGCTCAGGAAAAAGTAAAAGGGAACGGAGCAGTTCAGGTACAACAACGCGTGCTTCACTACATCCGGGTTGCCTTCCTCGATAAAAATACCGATGATGTTCTCGCTGAAAAAGAAAATGAGGATACCGGCGCAGAAGGCGAAGGCCATGGCGATGAGGGAGCACTTTTTTACGGCGTCCCGGATCCGCTGAAACTGTTTGGCGCCGAAATTCTGGGCGCTGAAGGCCGCCATGGCGATACCAAAAGAGGCCATGGGCTGCAGAGCCAGCTGCTCTACCCGTATGGCCGCCGTAAAACCGGCGATGGTATTAGGCCCAAATGAATTGGTGATGGACTGGATCAGCAGAATGCCGACGCCCAAAATGGAAAACTGCCCGGCCATGGGCAGCCCCATTTTTAAATGACTGATGGCAAACCGGGTATCCCAGCCCCAGTCGCTTTTCTTTAAGCGCAAAATGGGAAAATGCTTCCACATGTAAATGGCGCAGAGAAAAGCGGAAAGCCCCTGGGCCATGACCAGCGCATAGGCGGAGCCGGGCACCCCGAGACCGAATTTCAAAATGAACAGCAGGGCCAGTCCCACATTAATGATGGTCGCGAAAACCAGGAAGTATACTGGCGTCTTGCTGTCGCCTAACGCCCGCAGCACCGCCGAAAAAAAGTTGTAGGCCATCATGGCCCAAAGGCCTTCGGCCACAATGAGGATATAACTGCGGGTATCCTGGTACAAAATTTCCGGCAGGTTCATCAGCCGCAGCAGCGGGTCGATTATGATATGCATACCAACAGCCAGGATGAGTACCGCAATCACGCAAATCCGCAGGCTCATGGCCACGCTGCGCCGCATGGTGTCCAGATCTCTGGCGCCGAAGAACTGGCCCGTCAGGACGTTTAACCCGTTGGACAGGCCCATGGTGACCATCACCAGCAGCATAAAAATAGGCGCGGCCGCCCCTACCGAAGCCAGCGCATTGACTCCGATGGTACGGCCTACAATGATAATATCCGATATGCTGTACATCTGCTGGAAAATATTGCCGATGATCAGCGGTATCATAAATGTCAGCAGCAGTTTCAGGGAATTCCCCGATGTCATGCTTTTTTCCATGTGTAGTACCTTGCGTAAGAATTTCAGAAAACGTTACAGGCAAGCCAAACGTTCTTTGCTTATCAATTTACAATGTCTAAAATCATTTTTCTTTCTTTAAAATACACCGGCTGCAGCTCCGCTTCCTTTGCCATAGCCACCGCAACGGCAAGCCTGCGGCCCACGTGTTCCGTGTAATGGGCGTCGCTGCCCAGAGTACAGTACACGCCGCCTAATTCTTTATACCGTTTGTACAACGGCAACAGTGATTGAATCGCTTCCGCCGATTCCAGTCGCCGGGTATTGATCTCAATGGGCTTGTTCTTTTCAATCAAAATCCTAAAGAGCTTGTCCCATTCCTGCTGGTTTTCTTCCATATGGAACTCTTTATCCGCATAGGGCCAGTACCGGCAAATGTAATCGATGTGGCCGAAGGCGTCAAAATTGTCGTGTCGCTCTACGGAAAGGATGCTGTCCCGGAGAAAATCGTGCATGGTTTCTTCTTTCGACAGGCCTTTGTAAGTGGTCCCTTCATACAGGTCCAGCCGGTTCATCATGTGGATGGAACCGATGACAAAATCAAAGGGGTAACCTTCCGGAACTTTATTTTCTTTTTCCGCCAGATGGGGCTGCATGCCCACCTCGATACCCAGCAACACCCTGTCGCTGCGCAAAGAGAAATTCTGTTTAAAATAAGCGTCCCGGTCAAACAAAAACTGTTCCGGGTTGGTAGGATACTCGTAATCCCAGTGCTCAGTAATAATGATCCCGATGCCCAGCTTTTCTGCCGTAACCGCAGCCTGCGCCAAAGTCATCTTCGAGTCACAGGAAAACTCGCAATGGTTGTGTGTGTCAAACATGGTTCTTTGTCCTTGTATAGCAAATTACTGAATGATTAAATGAAATTTAAGATAGACAAACCTGCAAACCTTATACGTTAAAACGAAATTCCACCACGTCCCCGTCCTGCATTACGTAGTCCTTGCCTTCCAGGCGCACCAGGCCTTTTTCCCGGGCCGCGGTCTTGCTGCCGCATTTTACCAGGTCATCATAAGAAACAATTTCCGCTTTAATAAAACCTTTTTCAAAATCCGTATGGATCTTGCCGGCAGCCTGTGGCGCTTTCGTGCCGATGTTGATGGTCCAGGCCCGGCTTTCGATCTCACCGGCGGTGAGGTAGGTCTGCAACCCCAACAGTTTAAAGCCCGCCTTAATGAGCCGGTTCAGTCCGGCTTCCGTCAGGCCTTCCATTTCCAGATATTCTTTGGCTTCCTCTTCCGGCAGCTCTGCAATCTCCGCTTCCACTTTGGCCGAAATGGTCACGACTTCCGCATGCTCCTGGGCCGCGAACTCCTGCACTGCTTTCACATGGGGGTTGCCACTGGCGTCGGCGGCTTCGCTTTCCGCCACGTTGCAGACGTAGATGATAGGTTTGCGGGTCAGAAGGTGCAGATCATAGAGCGCTGCCTCTTCCTCTGGGGTGAACTCCATCCGGCGGGCAGGTACGATATCCTCCAGCCCTTTCGCCACTCGTTCCAGCAGCGCCTGTTCCGCCACGGCTTTTTTATCGTGGGCTTTCAGCAGCTTTTCCACTTTTTTCATGCGGTTGCTGATGGTGTCGATATCCGCCAGGCACAGCTCCGTGTCGATGATCTGGATATCCCGCACCGGATCTATGGAACCTTCCACATGGGTCACGTTTTCATCTTCAAAACAACGTACCACTTCCGCGATGGCGTCGGTGTTACGGATATGGCTCAGGAACTGGTTGCCCAGGCCTTCGCCCTTGGATGCGCCTTTCACCAGCCCCGCGATGTCTACAAAGTGCATGATGGCCGGCGTGATCTTTCTGGAATTAAACATTTTGGCCAGCACTTCCAGCCGTTCGTCCGGAACGGCTACCACGCCTTCATTGGGCTCAATGGTGCAGAAGGGGTAATTAGCCGCTTCGGCCCCGGCTTTGGTGATGGCATTGAACAGTGTGCTTTTGCCTACGTTGGGCAGCCCGACGATGCCTACGTCTAAATTCGTGCTCACGGTGATCTCTCCTTTTATTTTTCAACGTACTGCATTTATCTGTTTTTGATTATTATTTATAGTTGTTTAAAAGCTGTTGTATTATTATATCACAAGGAAAAAGCTTAGGCAAAAGATAAGCGGTGGGCAAGGCATAAGCAAAACATAGGAAACGATTGCGTAATTTTATGAGATGAAATTCGCCGTCGTGGCGAGGCTGTCTGAGGGCGAAGCCCGAGTTCCGAAGCCACAGGTGAATGAATCCATAAAACAGCAATCGTTGACGTTTTTGCGATGCCTTGCCCACCGCTGAAATTTCTTTTGTAGTTCCTTACCCCAATGCCACGTCAAGCACCATCATCAAAGAAAACCCCATGGCAAACGCTATGGCCCCGATATCCGAATGCTGTCCCTGACTCATTTCCGGTATCAGTTCTTCTACCACCACATACAGCATGGTCCCGGCGGCGAATCCTTGAAAATACGGCAGGAACGGCACCACGTAGCTGACTGCCATAATCGTCAGAAAGGTTCCGATGGGTTCCACGATACCGGACAGGCTTCCATACAGGAACGCTTTTGCATTACTTACCCTTTCTGCCCGCAACGGCAGGGAAATAATGGCGCCTTCCGGGAAGTTCTGGATCGCGATGCCTAAGGCCAGCGCCAGCGCGCCGGTCTGGGTAATGCCGCTGACCATTTGGGAAAGCAGGCCGGCATAGACAACACCTACGGCCATTCCTTCCGGTATATTGTGCAGCGTCACGGCCAGTACCAGCTTTACCGTACGGGAAAGGGAACTGGACAGACCTTCGGATTCTTTGCTTTCCCTGTGCAGATGGGGAATGATATGATCCAACAGCAGGATAAACAGCACGCCGAACCAAAACCCGATAAGGGCCGGAAGAAAAGCCAGTTTATCCATTGCTTTTGACTGCTCCATCGCCGGGATGATCAGACTCCAGATGGAAGCAGCGACCATGACGCCGGCGGCAAATCCCGTAAAGGCGCGTTCCACTTTCCAGTGCAGGTTGCCGCGAACAAAAAACACGCAGCCGGCCCCCAACATAGTTCCCAAAAAAGGAATCAGGAGGGCTTGTATCATTTCTATTGGCATAATTTACCTCGTTCTGCAATTATGTGCTAATTATACCCAATTTTTATGACAAGGTAAATAGTTTTTCCCTTTTCAAGCGTTCAAACTGTTTACATGCAAAAGCAGGCGCCCTCTTTTAGAGCGCCTGCCTTAAAATTTACTTTTCTTCTTTCGGCAAAATTTCCCGCATCGCTTTTACAAACTTGGTCCGGGGCATCATCACATGATGGCCGCAGCCGCAGCAGCGAAGCCCGAAGTCCATGCCTGTGCGGGTAATTTCCCAGTTGGAGGAACCGCAGGGATGGTTTTTTTTCATCCGCACGATATCGCCCACATTAAAGGTTTTTTGTTCAATCATTTTATTTCCCTTTGATGGTGGAAATATTGGTCACGTTAAAACCAGCTTCCCGGATTTCTTCCACGATGCCTAAACCAACCTGGGAAAGATCCGCTGTAATCGTCACTTCCGCCTCACCCTGTACTTTTGAAGTACTGGTGACGCAGGAAATAATATTAATGCCGCGGTCAGCAAACATCTTCGCGATTTCCGCCAGCACACCCGGCTTATCCGAAGCATCGAGGGTGATCCGGGACGAAGATTTGCCCAAGCCGAAAATATCTACCAGGGCACGGAATACGTCGCTGTCCGTCACGATGCCGCACAGATTGTTTTCTTCATCCATAACGGGAACCGAAGCGATATGATCCTGATACATCAGGGCGGCAACGTCTGCCAGATCCGCTGTTGCGTAAACCGTTTTCACGTTGTGGGTCATCACATCTTTCACCTTGATACGGCTCAGCAGATAGGATGCTTCGTAACGGGAAAGAGTACTGGCTTCTGAAGGAGACGCCAGCTTCACATCCCTGTCCGTGATGATGCCCACAACCTGGCCTGCGTCGTTCAAAACCGGTACCCGGCGAAGATTGTCATCGCTCATCAGGCCCTGGAGCTCCAGCAGGGTCTGGTTCTGGTTGATCGTATACACATGCGGCGTCATGATATCTTTTACAAGCATAATTACAACCTCCCTTAACAGAATTGTATTATGATTAAGTTTTGCACAAAGTCAATGCCGATTATATGGTTTCCGGCATCAGCCGCCCAGATAGGCTTTCTGCACCGCCTCGCTGTTCAGCAGCTCCTTGCCGGTGCCTTCCAGCGTGATGTTGCCAGTTTCCAATACATAGGCCTTGTCAGCGATGGACAGGGCCATTCTCGCGTTCTGCTCAACCAGCAGGACGGTGGTTCCGCTGGCATTGATTTCTTTAATAATATTAAAAATTTCCGTTACCAGCAGCGGCGCCAGGCCCATGGACGGTTCGTCCATCAGCATCAGCTTGGGACGGCTCATCAGCGCCCGGCCCATAGCCAGCATCTGCTGTTCACCGCCGGACAGGGTGCCCGCGATCTGGTCCTTCCGTTCCAGCAGCCGGGGAAATTTGGTGAAGACGTCCGTCATGTCCTTGTTAATCTCTTCTTTGTCCTCCCGAAGATAGGCGCCCAGTTCCAGATTTTCCATGACTGTCATATTCGCGAACACATGACGGCCTTCCGGCACCTGGCTCAGGCCCAGACCCACGATACGGTGGGCCGGCCGGCCGGTGATGTCCTGACCTTCAAAGAGGATCTTCCCGGTCTTGGGTTTCAGCAGCCCGGAAATCGTGTGCAGCGTAGTGGATTTCCCCGCGCCGTTGGATCCGATCAGGGTGGTAATACCGCCTTTGGCTACAGAGAGGCTGATGCCTTTGATTGCATGGATAGCACCATAATATACATTGATGTTATCAACTGTCAGCATGTCCATACGATTACACCTCCCCGCCCAGATACGCTTTGATAACCCGTTTGTTCTTTTTGATTTCATCCGGCGTACCGGTAGCGATGCACATGCCGTACTCCAGCACGTACAACCGCTCGCAGACGCCCATAACCAGGCTCATATCATGCTCGATCAGCAGGATAGATATCTTGAAGTTATCCCGCAGCCAGCGTATCATTTCCATCAGTTCCTTGGTTTCCTGGGGGTTCATGCCGGCTGCCGGTTCGTCCAGCAGCAGAAGCTGTGGCTTTGTGGCCAGTGCCCGGGCAATTTCCAGGCGGCGCTGGGCGCCGTAGGGAAGGTTCTTCGCCATTTCGTGGGCGAACTTGTCCAGATGGAACAGCTTTAACAGATCCATGCCCTGCTGCGTTACCTTGTCCTCCTGGTCAAAATACCGTTTTACCCGGAAAATCGCATGAGGCAGACTGTAATCGATATGCATGTTGTTGGCGATCTTTACGTTGTCCAGCACCGACAGTTCGGAGAACAGACGAATATTCTGGAAGGTTCTCGCCATGCCCATCTGGGTCACCTGATAGGATTTTTTCCCATTGATGAGCTTGCCGTCAAAGAAAATCTTTCCTTCCGTAGGCAGATACACGCCGGTGATCATATTGAAAGCTGTAGTCTTGCCGGCGCCGTTGGGGCCGATGAGACCGATCAGCTCCCCTTCGTCAATATGCATGCTGAAATTGGAAACGGCCCGCAGACCGCCGAACACGATGGAAACATCCTGCAGGTCCAGTAAACGTTTTCTCTCACCCATTGCTCTTACCTCCCTTCAGGCTGTTGAAAACCTTTTCGGAAAGTTCTTTGTTGCCGAACAGTCCCTGGGGACGGTACAGCATGAGAATGATCATGGCCAGTGAGTAGATGATCATACGCCATTCCGGGAAATCCGCCAGCGCCGCCGAGATAAAGGTCAGCAGGATGGCGCCGGTGATGGAACCGGTCAGGGAGCCCAGGCCGCCTAACACCACCATGGTCAGGATATCGAAGGAACGCATGAAGGTAAAGGACGCCGGATGGGCGATGAAGAAGTAATGGGAGAACAGCACACCGGCAGTACCCGCAAAGGATGCCCCCAGAGTGAAGGCCATTACTTTGTACTTCGTGGTGTCGATGCCCATGGTATCCGCGGCGATCTCGTTCTCGCGGATGGCCAGGCAGGCCCGGCCGTGGGCGGAGTTCTTAAAGTTTTTGATAAAGAAAATTACGGCTATCATCAGCCAGAAGGCAATGGTGAAATTGGTCATCCGGGGGATACCCATCAGACCGGAGGCGCCACCCACATATTCAATGTTCAGGATGCAGATACGGATGATCTCGCCCAGGCCCAGGGTGGCGATAGCCAGATAGTCACCGTCCAGCCGCAGGGTGGGAAGGCCAATCAGGAAGCCCAGGATGCCGGCCGCAATGGTGCCGGCTACGATGGCCAAGGGGAAGGAATAGCCCAGTTTCACCGTGATTACGGCGCCCATATAGGCGCCCACCGCCAGGAACCCGGCATGGCCGATGGAGAACTGGCCGGTAAAACCGTTGATCATGTTCAGGCTGGAGGCCAGGATGATGTTAATGCAGATCAGTACCAGGTTCAGTTCCCAGAAGGGCCCGATAATTTCCGCTGCCATGAGTCCCTGTAACAAGGCAAACACCGCAATGGCGGCGATCAATGCTTTTACGTCAAACTTGCGTTCTTTTCTCATTGTCGCCACCTCCTATACCTTTTCACGGATATTCTTACCCATCAGACCCTGGGGCTTGAAGAGAAGAATGATAATCAGGATCGCGAACGCGGCGGCATCACGGAAGGTGGAAGAAATGAAGCCGCTGACCAGCGCTTCCACCACACCCAGAATAATACCCCCCAGCATCGCCCCGGGGATGATGCCGATGCCTCCCAGTACCGCCGCAACGAAAGCTTTGATACCGGGCACCATACCCATCAGGGGATCGATGGAGTTGTAATATATGCCTACCAGAACCCCGCCGGCTGCCGCCAGGGCAGAACCCAGGGCAAAGGTCATGGAAATGGTCGAGTCAATGTCAATGCCCATCAGCCGGGCCGCGTCCGCGTCAAAGGACACCGCGCGCATGGCCTTGCCGGCTTTGGTCTGGTTAACGATATAGGTAAGCGCAACCATCAGCACCAACGCACTGACCAGGATTACGATCTGCTGGCTGTTCACCACCCAGGAGCCCACGTGGTACACCGTAGCCGTAAATACGGCAGGGAAGGTACGGGGCTGGGGAGACGCAAACAGGATCATCACGTTTTCCAGGAAGAAGGAAACGCCGATGGCCGTAATCAGGATAGCGATACGGGGCGCGTTCCGCATAGGACGGTACGCAACCCGTTCGATGACCATTCCCGCCAGAGCCGCTCCGATCATGGAAACGACCAGCGCGGGCAAAAAGGAAAGTTTTAAAATAGATGTGCAGACAAAACCGATATAGGCGCCCAGCATATAAATGTCGCCGTGAGCAAAATTAATCAGTTTTAAAATGCCGTAGATCATGGTATAGCCCAGGGCAATCAGCGCATAGATACTGCCCAGGGAAATGCCGTTGATCAGCTGTTGGACTAATTGTTGTAAAAAACCGGATTCCATAAAGCGCCCCTCCGAATACAGAATCTAAAAAACATAAATAATGGAATGGCTGTGGCGACTTGCACCACAGCCTCATTGCTTTGGTATTACTGTTTTGTGACTTTAAAATGACACGCGGAATCAGCCGCCGATTTTTTTGTTCAGTGTCATCTTACCATCTTTCAATTCAATAATTAAAGCGGTGGTAATCGGGTTATGCTTTTCATCATAGGTCAGCTTGCCGTTGGCAACCTGCAGGTCTTTGGTCTTGGCAATCGCTTCAGCAAGTTTCGTACCGTCTGTAGTTTTTGCGGTCTTGATTGCGTTAAACAGGATCAAGCCTGCATTATAACCTTGCATTGAGAACACATCAGGAACCTTGTTGAATTTAGCCTGATAGGCTTTAACATACTTCTGCACGGCAGGATCTTTGTCTTCTGCCGTATAGGCGTTGGTGAAGTAACCTTTGTTGCAGGCTTCTTTGCCGGCTACCTCAACCAGCTTGGGAGAATCCCAGCCGTCGGAACCCAGCATCGGGCAGGTCAGACCGATTTCACGGGCCTGTTTGATAATCTTGGAAACTTCTTCATAATAACCAGGAACGTAAATGGCTTCCGGATTGGTTCCTTTGATCTTGGTCAGGGAAGCTTTGAAGTCAACGTCTTTGGACAGGAAAGCTTCATCCGTGGTGACCTGACCGCCGGTAGCAGTGAATACTTTGGTAAATACTTCTGCCAGTCCTTTGGAGTAATCACTGGAAGAATCATGCAGGATAGCTACTTTCTTAACCTTCAGGTCTTTGGCGGCAAACTGTGCCATGATGTCGCCCTGATAGGGGTCGATGAAGCAGGCGCGGAACACGAAAGGTTTCGTCTTGCCGTCTTTTTGCAACGTAATGCCAGGCGCTGTTGCGCAGGGAGCGATCAGGGGAATCTTGCTGGAGGTCAGCACCGGTTCTTCCGCTGCCACGCAGCCGCTGGTAGCCGGACCGATTACGGCAACAACCTTGTTCTGGGTCACCAGTTTGGTAGCCGCATTGCCGGATTCCGAAGGCTCGGACTTGTTGTCCGCAGTCACTACCTTAATCTGTTTGCCGTCGATGCCGCCGGCTTTGTTGGCTTCTTCCACGGCCAGCTCAAAACCGGACAGCATGCTTTTGCCGTAGTTGGCTACGTTGCCGGTCAGTTCGGCGTTAACACCGACCACAATTTCTTTTTTCCCCGCATCAGCAGCTTTTTTATCGCCGCCACCGCCGCAACCAGCGGTCAGACTGGCAATTACCGCTGCAGCCAGCGCGATGCTGGATGCTTTTTTCCAGAATTTCATTTTCCTTCACCTTTCCTTTTATAAAAAAATTAATTTAAAAAATCCCCTCATTAGTTAACACGGCAAGATATTTCTCCCAAATACCAGGAAATAATCCTGTTTTCCTATTATAGAAAGTATTTCACATTTTTGTCAATGTTTTTCCTGTAAAAATAAGCACTTTCATGCCTTAAATAATGAAATAGTAACATTTATTTCATTTTCTAATTTTAAGTACTCTGAAAAAATACTTAAGTCTTTCAAAAATGCTTCACAAAAACAGTTTTGCCAACAGCACAGCTATCGGCAAAGCCGGTAGTTGATTAGCCAGCCGGATTGGCAGAAGCTTCGCCTGCACGATACCGATTGCCATAATCAATACACCGCCGGCAGCGCTGACCTCCCTTATTATTCCGGGTGTCAGCAGATTCTGCAGCCAGGAAGCAAGCAGGGTAATCGTTCCCTGATACAAACCTACCGGTACGGCAGAAAGGGCCACACCGGCCCCCATATTAGCTCCGAAAATAATGGACAAGATGCCGTCAAGCATAGCTTTTGCAAATAAAATCTGATGATTTCCCGTCAGGCCGTCTTCAATACTGCCCACAATGGCCATGGCGCCGATACAGAAAATCAGGCTGGCTGAAATAAACCCCCTGCCGAAAGAACCGGCATCCTTCCCTCTGTTCCCCAAGAGCTTCTTTTCCACCCAGGCGCCAAAGGCATTCAGTTTTTCATGGAGGTCCAGCATTTCGCCAATAATACTGCCAATAACAATACTGGCAATGACCAGCACAACATTCTGGCTCTTTTGCGCCATTTCCACACCGATTAAAAAAATGCAGAGCGCCACGCCGTACATGATGGTTTCCTGCCATTTTTCAGGAAACCCCTTTTTTAAAATAAGGCCAACCGCGCAGCCGGCTATAATTGCTGCGCAGTTGACCATTGTCCCCAAACCAATCATATAAATACCTTGTCATTCAATTGATGAACGAATACAATACACGGCAATCATACCGGAAACTTTGTTTTCAGCCAGGGCGCCGTATCAATACTGTCACTGTCTTTATTGCCCTGCAGCAGTTCACAGATACGATCCAAATCATCCAGCGAATAATAATCAATTTCTATTTTTCCTACATTATCGTTCTTGCTGACGATACGCACCTTTGTGCCCAGGACTTCTATCAGATTTTCTTCAAACTGTTTGTAATGGATATCTGCATTTATCCCGGATTTTTTCTTTATATTCTTTTTATCTTTTGCGGAAGCGGTTTCTTTGACAGGTTTTCCGTTTTTATCTAAAATTACAACCCGTTCGTCTAAAACCTGAAGAGTTTTTCCCCCTTTAATAGTTTTAACAACCTCTTCCACTGTACGGGCGCTCCAGCCATGTTCTGCCAGCGCCTTGCCAATCTTAAGCTGCTGTTCCCGGTCCGCCAGAGCCAGCAGTGGACGCATCTGGCCGGCAGTCACCCTTTCATCTGCTACCATTGCCTGCAATTCTTCCGGCAGGTTCAGCATACGCAGCAGGTTCGCCACCGCCGCGCGGCTTCTCCCCAGCCGTTCCGCAGCCTGTGCCTGTGTATAGTCACACTGCTTCATCAGTTCCTGGATTGCTTTTGCTTCTTCCAACGGATTCAGATCATGGCGCTGGATGTTTTCCACCAGCGAAAGCTCCCGCATCTGTTTCTCATCATAGTCCCGAATCAACACAGGAACCGTCTGCAGTTTTGCCAGCTTTGCGGCCCGCAGCCGCCGTTCACCGGCCACCAGTTCATAATTCAAACCTTTTTTGCGGACGATCAGAGGCTGGATGATGCCGTGCTTTTTAATGGATTCGCTCAGTTCTTTCAGTTTTTCTTTATCGAAAGATTTTCTGGGCTGGTATGGATTAGGATGAATGCTTCCTACAGGTACTTCCACAGCTCCTGCTTTATCCTGTTGCGGCATGGCCGTTTCATACTGGGATTCGCTGGAAGAAAGCAGGGATTCCAAACCTCTTCCCAAACCGCTGTGCTTACTCATCGCCGATTACCTCCCTGGCAAGCTCCTGGTACACCTGGGCGCCTTTGCTCCTGGGATCATAGACAAGCACCGGTTGGCCATGACTGGGAGCTTCGCTTAATTTCACATTGCGCGGGATAATTGTGTTATACATCTTGGCGGAAAAATATTTTTTCACTTCATTGACTACATCGGAAGCCAGGTTGGTCCTTGCATCAAACATGGTCATGACCACGCCTTCCAGCTTCAATGCCGGGTTCAGGTTCCGCTGCACCAGCTGGATCGTGTTCATCAGCATGGTAACGCCTTCCAGTGCATAAAATTCACACTGGATGGGAATCATGACAGAACTGGCTGCCGTTAACGCGTTTAATGTCAACAATCCCAAAGAAGGAGGGCAGTCGATCAAAACAT
The DNA here is from genome assembly GCA_017554485.1 of Acidaminococcaceae bacterium. Taxonomy (GTDB): domain Bacteria; phylum Bacillota; class Negativicutes; order Acidaminococcales; family Acidaminococcaceae; genus Succiniclasticum. Next base: position 14,193 of record JAFZIG010000104.1, read on the forward strand.
AATCATAATCATATTTAACACGCTCCAGCGCATTTTTCAGCCTGTTTTCCCGGCTCATCATATTGACCAGTTCTATTTCGGCACCGGCCAGCGCTATCGTCGCAGGCAACAGGGAAAGGTTTTCATAGGCTGTGGGGACGATGACTTCTTTCGCCGGCACATCATTGACCAGGATGTCATAAATACTTTTTTTGATATCCCGTTTGTCCAGTCCCAGACCGCTGGTCGTATTGCCCTGAGGATCAGAATCCACCAGCAGCACTTTACGCCCCTCCGCAGCCAGACAGGCAGCTAAATTCACTGCGGTTGTCGTCTTTCCGACACCGCCTTTCTGATTGGCTAACGCAATGACTTTTACCACAACATTTTCCTCCGTTACTTCTCTATTACAATAGCAAATTGTTAATAATTTGCTGTCCGTTTCACGTGAAACCAAATATTTATACACATTATCCACAAGGTTATCCACAGGCTGTGTATTAAAAAAGCTTTATAACATTAGGGTCTTTTCTTTTTTTCACATTTTTAATACGCAAGGTCACCACGACATCATCCCCATCCATATCCTGTTCCATACTGGAAGGGATCCCGGACGCTTTTACTGTCTCCATGACCTCTTTGATGCTGTTCAAATAAATCCGTACATCGTTTACTATAACGAGCCTGGGCTTTTTCCGGTTCAGCTTGCCGGCATCTTTTAAGGTTTTTTCTACCAGTGCTTCCGTTTGTTTTACATTCAGGCGATCTGCCAGCACTTTCTGCAGAACTTCTCTCTGAGTTTCTTCATCTTCCAGCTTCAGCAGCACACGGGCATGCCGTTCTGTCAGTTCACTGTCATGGAGTACGTTGCGGACAAAGATTGGCAGTTTCAGTAACCGCAGCTTATTGGCAATGGTGGACTGCTTTTTCCCCACCCGTATAGCCATAGCTTCCTGTGTAAGGTGAAAGGCAGTAAGTAATTTTTCATAACCTTCCGCCTCTTCCAGGTAATGTAAATCTTTACGCTGCAGGTTTTCAATCAGCGCGATTTCCGCTATCTGCTGGGGTGTGTACTCACTGACAATAACCGGAACCGTACCTAAACCTGCCATGGTGGAAGCCCGCAGCCTTCGTTCACCGGCAATAAGGATATACGAATCGCCTTTCCCCGGAGCTACCAGAAGGGGCTGCAGCACACCGTACTGGCGGATGGAGTCTGCCAGTTCCGACAGCGCTTCCGATTCAAATTCTTTACGGGGCTGGTAAGGGTTGGGTACAATTTTAGAAAGAGGAACCTGGATGATCTGCACATCAGGATTGCTTTTAGCTTTTCCTGATTTTACAGCTTCTATATTTAAATCCTTAAATCCGTCCTGCACAAAATTTCCCCACTTTCACTATTACAGGAAACAGTTTCTTTTACTGTTCCCGGACATTACATAATTACTGTTTTATTTTACCATAAAAAACAAAATAAATAAATCCGTGTTCCTTTATACACTTCCCAGAGGACTTTTCCCCGGCAGGCCGGCCTTACGGGGATAAGCAGGTGGCGTATCTTTGATTTTCCGAATCACGATGATAGCCCGTCCGTCATTCAGGCCGGGCAATTCTACTTCTTTGATTGATGTCACACTGCCGCCTAAGATTCGAACCGCATTCTCCGCTTCCGCAATTTCTTCTCGATATTTGCTTCCCTTTAACGCAACAAAAAATCCGCCTTTTTTTACCAGCGGCAGACAATACTCCGCTAAAACGGAAAGCCGGGCCACCGCCCTGCTGACGGCCACGTCAAACTGTCCCCTCAGTTTTTTATTCCTGCCCGCGTCTTCCGCGCGCATGTGTTCAAAGCTTACCTCCGGCAGTTGCAGTTGCTTCACCGCTGCCTGTAAAAACTTCAGCCTTTTTTCCAGGGAATCCAGTAATGCAACTTTAATGGAAGGATCGTAAATGAGCAGCGGTATGCCGGGAAATCCGGCGCCCGTTCCCACATCAATCAGTCTCTTCCCTTTCATCAGCTTTTCGTCATAACACAACAGCGAATCGATAAAATGTTTCACCGCTACTTCTTCCGGCGATGTCAGGGCGGTAAGATTCATCACTTTGTTCGTTTCCGTCAGCAGTTCGAAATAAACGCTAAACTGCAGCAGCTGCAGTGGCTGTAACGATATTCCGGCAAGGGCACACTGTTTTTCCAGTATAGCGGCACATCGCTTCGCGTCTTCCGAAAGGACAATATCCTTTGTTGCAGGTATATCAGCTAAAAGGCTCATTTCTTTTCCGCCTCCTGACGGCGCTGCACTTCCAGAGCAATCATCAGCACGCCGATATCGGCCGGCGACACTCCTGAAATCCGGGAAGCCTGTCCCAGGGAATCGGGACGTACCTTATCCAGTTTTTCCGCCGCTTCGTTTGACAACTCCTTCAGCGCGAAGTAATCAATGGAAGCCGGGATTTTTTTATTCTCCAGACGCAGCGCCTTTTCCACGGCCTGTTTTTGTTTTAAAATGTAACCTTCGTATTTACACTGGATCTCCGCCTGTTCTTTTACTACAGAAGAAATCTCCGGCGCGCCGAAAAACGCCTGCAGTTTATCGTAGGACATTTCGCTGCGTTTCAGCAAGGTTGCCAGGTTCTCCCCTTTTTTCAGAGGCACGCTGCCGGCGGAAATCAATTTAGCGTTAGTTTCTTCCGTAGGAGAAACCGTGGTGGTTTCCAGGTAATGCATTACCCTTTCGATTTCCGACCGTTTTTTCGTAAACTTTTCCCAGCGCTCGTCCGTAACCAGCCCGATGCCACGGCCTTTGTCCGTCAGCCTCAGGTCGCCGTTATCCTGCCGCAGCAGCAGGCGGTATTCCGCCCGGGAAGTCATCATCCGGTAGGGTTCGTTGGTACCTTTTGTAACCAGATCGTCAATCAGCACGCCGATATAGGCTTCATTCCGCCCCAGTACCAGGGGCAGTTTTCCCTTTAGCCGCTGCACGGCGTTAATCCCGGCGATGAGCCCCTGTCCGGCCGCTTCTTCATAGCCGCTGGTACCGTTGGACTGTCCGGCGGAAAAGAATCCTTTTATCCTTTTATGTTCCAGGGAAGATTTTAACTGCAGGGGATCCAGACAGTCATAATCAATGGCATATCCGGGACGCATCATCTTTACATGCTCCAGCCCCGGTATGGTCTGCATGAACTGCACCTGCACATCCGCAGGCAATGCGGAGGACATCCCTTGCACATACATTTCATTGGTATTCAGCCCTTCCGGCTCGATGAACAGCTGATGACGCTCTTTATCCTTAAAACGGATGATCTTCGATTCGATGGACGGGCAATATCTCGGCCCGATGCCTTCCACCAGCCCGTTGAACATACCGGACCGCACCAGATTATCTTTGATGATCTGATGGGTAACGGGAGAGGTATAGGTCAGCCAGCAGGGAACCTGTTCCCGGTGAGTTATATTACTAATGTAGGAAAAATTATGCAGCTCCCGGTCTCCTTCCTGAATCTGCATTTTGGAAAAATCAAGACTGCGCCGGTCTACCCGGGCGGGCGTGCCCGTTTTGAAACGGGTCAGCTCTATCCCCGCTTCCAACAGCGACGCAGACAATTTATTTGCGCTGCGCAGTCCGTTGGGACCGGATTCATAATTCACGCTGCCGAAGACGATCTTGCTGCGCAGATAGGTGCCGGTACATAAGATCACGGTGTTAGTTTCGAAAACTTCTCCTGTTTCCGCTTCCACTCCCACTACTTCGTCGTTGCGTACCAGCAGCTTGTCGATCATCAGCTGCTTTACATCCAGATTTTCCTGGTTTTCCACCACTTTTTTCATAATGGTGTGGTAAAAGGGTTTATCAGCCTGGGCCCGCAGGGAATGGACTGCGTAGCCTTTTCCCGTGTTCAGCATGCGCATCTGGATGCAGGCTTCGTCGGCACTGATGGCCATCTGCCCGCCCAGCGCGTCGATCTCCCCTACCAGCTGCCCTTTGGCGCTGCCCCCCACCGAAGGATTGCAGGGCATCAGGGCAATGTTATCCAAAGAAAGCGTTGCCAGCAGCGTTTTATAACCCAGCCGGGCCGCTGCAAGCGCCGCTTCGATTCCTGCGTGTCCCCCGCCTATTACAACCACATCATATGCATCTACAATGATACCCATCTTTTCTCACTTTCCCACACAGAAACGGGCAAAAATCTCATTGATAATTTCATCCCGAACGGTTTCCCCGGTAATCTCCCCCATCAATGACAGGGCCCGATCCACATCAATGGTCAGACAGTCATAGGGAAGCCTGTTTTCCGCTGCTTTCACTGCATCGGCCAGGCTTTCATCCGCCTGCCGCAGCAGATTGATCTGCCGCTCATTCTGGATGTATATCTCTTCATCCGCCTGCCGGCTGCTTCCGTAAACGTACTCTTTCAGCCATTTTTCCAGCAGTTCAATACCTTCGCCGGTCTTTGCGGAAACTTCAATGATATTCTCCCGCGGAAACCGTTCCGCCAGCGTTTGGGTAATGATACTTTCCGCAAGATCGACTTTATTTACCACGAAAACAGCATTTTTCCCTTTCACCGCTGTCAGGATTGCCTCGTCGTCCGGAGTTAACGGCTGGGTTCCATCTAATACCGCAAGAATTAGTTCCGCCTTATCCAGAAAGGCGCGGCTGCGTTCCACGCCCAGCTTTTCCACAAAATCTTCCGTATCACGGATACCCGCGGTATCTGCCAGCAAGACAGGGACGCCCCCGATAACGAGCTGTTCCTCGATTACGTCCCGCGTCGTCCCTTCGTATTCGGAAACCAGCGCCCTGTCTTCTTTCAACAGCGTATTCAGCAAGCTGGATTTACCGACGTTGGGACGCCCGATGATAGCCGTCCGCAACCCTTCTTTTAAAATTTTACCGGTATGGGCCCCCTCCAGCAGGGCGGCAACTTCTTCTTTCGCCTTATAAATGGATTCTTTGACCTCTTTGTAGGTAACGTCTTCTATATCTTCTTCCGGATAATCGATGACCGCTTCCAGATGGACGATCACGTCTCGCAGCCTGCGGCGGACTTCCTTCAGTTTCCGGGAAAGGAATCCTTCCTGCTGCTGTACCGCAATCTTTAGCGCCGCAGTGCTTTTGGAATTGATGATGTCCATCACGGATTCCGCCTGGACAAGATCGATTCTGCCGTTTAAAAAGGCCCGTTTCGTGAACTCCCCCGGTTCGGCGGGACGCGCCCCGTAATAAAAGGTCAGCGATAAAATCTGACGGAGACTCTGCATGCCTCCGTGGCACTGGATTTCCACTACATCTTCCGCTGTATAGGACCGGGGGCCTTTCATATATACCGTCAGTACCTCGTCGATATCCTTCCCTTCCCTGTCCCTGATAAACCCGTAGACCATGGTATGGGGAGGATAGGTTTTTAGTTTTTTCCCCGATGCGGCAAAAAACATCTGCTCCCCTATCCGCAGCGCATCCGGCCCGCTGATTCTCACAATGCCGATGGCGGCGCTTCCCGGCGCTGTCGTAATGGCACTGATCGTATCTTCCTTAATCATACTTTTCACCTTATAACAAAATAAACCCGGGCAGATAATCTACACCGGGTTTTTTGTTTTAACTTATTTTTTAAGTTCAATAACAACCTTACGGAACGGTTCGCTTCCTTCGCTCAGGGTCGTAATTTTGTTATCGTTCTGCAACGCGGTGTGGATTATTTTCCTTTCATGGGGATTCATGGGTTCCAACACGATGCGTTCTCCGCTTTTCTTTACCTTTTCGGCCAAGCGTTTCGCCAGACGGGTCAGTGTTTCCGCCCTGCGGTCACGGTAATTTTCCACATCAATCACAATGTGGACTCTGTTTTCCGTATTTTTATTGGCAACCAGATTCGTCAGATATTGTAGAGAATCCAGTGTCTGGCCGTGTTTGCCTATCAGAATACCCATATCGTCGCCATGAAGTTTTAATACTACACAACCGTCTCTCTTATTGACAAATTTTTCCATGACAACTTCAATCTGCATTGCCTTGAAAATCTTTGCCAGGAATTCTTTTGCTTCTTCAACAACTGCGTCATCCACTACAAAGTCTTTTGTGTTTTCACTTACAGCACGCTTGCTTTTACGTTCTGCCAGTGTGTTTTTAACAGCAGCGGATACGGCGCTGGCGGTTTCCACTTTTTCATTTACCGCATTCTTGACTTTGTCTCCGCTTTCTTTTACAGAGTCAACGGTGTCATTCCATTTTTCTTTTACCCTGTTATTAAAAGCTTTCTGTCTTTCATCCAGCTCGTCAGCCTTTTCCCCTACTTTACGTAATACAGCTCCGGCTGATTCGGTAGTCTTCTCTCCTAAAGAAACAACTTTATCTTTAAATGTTTCTTCAACAGGAGAATCCTCCTTATTCTCTGCTTTCAAAGAAATCGTATCTGCTTTCGGTGTCACCAGGATTTTAGCTTCTTTTTTCCCAAAACCCAAAAAACCTTTTTTGGGCTCCACAAGAACAGTATAGTCTACTTCCTCTTTGGTAAGGTTCAATTCTTTTAACGCGGCTTCCAACGCTTCTTCAACGGTCTTGCCTACAGATTCTACGTTCATTTTTAACTCCTTATTTTAAAACCCCTTAAATGGCTTATCTTTTGTTATCCATCTGTTTGTTGATATACGCCTGCTGGGCAATCTGCATAATGTTCATCACAATCCAGTAGATGACTAAAGCGGAAGGGAAACTTAAACTCCAAAAACCGATTAACAAAGGCATAAAATATGTCATCATCTGCCCCTGCATCATTCCCATCACGCCGTCCTGCTGTTTGTCATTGGGATTCTTTTTAGGCATGGTCTGCTTGGCCTGGATATACGTGGTAAAAGCAGATAAAAGAGGTAATACAAAAGCTAACATATATTGAGGATCTGTAAAAGAAAGACCTTCAATTATTTCATTCGTTGACTTACTGATTTCCTCTATCCACAAAAAACTGCCAAGTGCTTCATGATGTTCTTTTAACCCCCGGATACCGTAATAAATACCGAACAGGATTGGCATCTGGATCAATAACGGCAGGCAACCGGCCATCGGATTCACTTTTTCTTCCTTGTACAACTTGGCCAGTTCCTGATTTAACCTTGTAGGATCATTTTTGTATTTTTTCCGGATTTCATCCATCTTGGGCTGGATTTTCATCATCGCCCTGGTAGACTCAATCTGTTTTTTCGTCAGAGGGAACAGGATTATTTTAATGATAATGGTCATCAGTACGATGGCCAGACCGAAACTCGGGTAACCAATGCTTCCCAGAAGATGATAGATAGCCTGGATAATCTGAATGATCAGATTAGAAATAAAGTCCAATTTTTCACTCCTTTAATGTCACATGTGTCATTTAACAGGATCATATCCCCCGTCATGCCAGGGATGGCAGCGGCAGATTCGTTTGACCGCCATCCAGCAGCCTTTGATTATCCCTTTTTTCTCAATGGCTTCAATGGCATACTGGGAACAGGTAGGATAATATCTGCAGTTATTTCCTAACATCGGGGATATGCATAACTGGTAAAAACGAATCAGGATAATCATGATTTTTTTGATAAAATTTACAATATTTTTTTCCATTATAATTATTCCTGCTGCAGCAACGCTGCCCGCTTTGCCAGTCTTAAGAAAACCCTTTCATACGTTTTGAAATCTGCCTGCGCCAGCCGCTTACGGGCTACCCAAATCACTTTGAAATTGCTTTTCAATTCCCCTTTATGCATGCGAAAGACTTCGCGCATCATCCGTTTAATATGATTGCGAATAACGGCGTTGCCTACTTTCTTACCCACAGCGAAACCTATTTTAATTTTTTCATTCTCACCGGGCAATACATAGAAAACAGATAAGCCGTCCACCACAGAATGTCCTTTTTCATACACATTCTGAAACTCTTTCCTTGCTTTGATTTTATTGGATTTGGGAAAAGTGAATTCTTTCATTGCGTCAATACTCCTGTCTACATGGAAAAAATAGGCCACTTACGCGGCCTATTTATTCTAAAGTTATGCAGACAATTTCTTTCTGCCCTTTAAGCGTCTTCTTTTCAGAACCTGGCGGCCACCCAGTGTAGCCATTCTTTTCCGGAAACCGTGTGTTCTTTTTCTTCTCAGGTTATTGGGCTGGAATGTACGTTTCACAGTGCTTACCTCCTTCATTCCATGGTCTTATCAATCTCTATATGAATGATTTCAATTGATAGCTGACAGAATTATACTAAAAAGCCCTTACAGTGTCAAGGATTTAACAATATTTCACAAATTTAATTATTTTCTACCCTGTGGATAACTTTCATTTTTGTCGTTTTTGTGGTAAAATAAAGAGTAAATTTTAAAGAAAGGAAAAGCTTCATGGAAACGTATGATTTATCGATAATCTGGGACCGGCTGACAGAGAAATTAAGCCACGCTACCAGTGAATCTAATATGGATATGTATATCCGTCAAATCACTCCTGTTAAACTGGAAAACAATGTAGTTACCTGCACTGTGCCAAGCACTACTCTCTGCTCTGCTGTCCAGCAAAATTTTTTGTCTCTCATTTTGGCTGCGCTGAGTGAAATTACCGAAAATAACAACATTAGTGTGGATCTTAAGGTTGAAAATCAGAATAACCTTAACATTGCCAGAGAAAATTACAAGGTTAACTCTCTTTTTGCAGAAGAAGAAAAAACAAAAGATGCCATTTATGAAAGCAATATAAATAAAAAACAGCGTTTTGATAATTTTGTAGTAGGAAATTCCAACCGTTTTGCAACAGCAGCAGCCCAGGCGGTCGCCAATGATCCCGGTAATACGTATAATCCCTTATTTATTTACGGTAATTCAGGTTTGGGAAAAACACACCTGATGCATGCCATCGGCAATGCGATTCTGGAAGCGAATCCCAATGCTAAAGTCAAATATGTTACCAGTGAAACCTTTACCAATGAGATCATTAACGCTATTCAAAACCACACGGTTAAAGATTTTCAGGAAAAATATCGTACAATTGATTGTCTCATCATCGATGATATCCAGTTTTTGGAAAACAAAGAAAGAACACAGGAAGAATTTTTCCATACATTTAATGCATTAAAAGAATCTAATAAGCAGATTGTAATTTCCTGTGACCGTAATCCCCAAAATATGGATAAACTGGAAGAGCGGCTGCGTTCCCGTTTTGCCAGCGGCCTTACGGTAGATATCCAGCCTCCCGATTTGGAAACCCGAATTGCCATTATACGCAAAAAAGCAGAAACAGAAAATGTAAATATGCCCAATGATGTAATCCAGACGGTAGCTACCAGTATTGATAACAACATCCGTATGATTGAAGGCGCTTTCAACCGTATTGTAGCTTATGCAAGCATTATGCACCTTCCCATAGACATGAAAGTTACAGAAACAGTACTCAAGGATTTTGCTATCAACACACGCCAGAACATCACACTTGAAAAAATTACCAGCCATATCTGTAAATATTACGGCCTGCAAAGCGATGACTTAATAGGCAAAAAAAGGCCTAAAAACATAGTTATGCCAAGACAGATCGCCATGTACCTGTGCAGAATCATGACAGATGCGTCCCTTCCCAAAATAGGCCTTTATTTCGGCGGCAGAGATCATACAACTGTTATCCATGCCTACGAAAAAATAGATAAAATACGAAAAGAAGACAGAAGCTTTGACAGTCTGATGCAGCAGTTTGAAGAACAGATACGTTCTAATTGATTTTATATCAGATTTTCATTTATTTTATTATCACTGAGTTGTTACTGTGAAAAAGTATGTCAATAATCTGTTACCGGAATGTGAAAAACTGTGAATAACTTTTTTTGTTGTTGATATTGTGTATAATCTTATACACATAATAAACAGGTTATTCACAGTAAAGAATACGATTAAAAACCATATATCCTGCACTTTTCCACATAACACACAGCGTTTACTATTACGATAAAAATTAATAAATATATTTAAAAAAATAAAAGAAAGAAAGGAATGTGAACAAATGAAATTTACATGCCAGACTACAGACTTAAATAAAGCAGTACAATCCGTCATGCCAGCCATTGCAGCCAAACCCAGCACACCTATATTCGGAGGCATGCATATCATTGCCACTCAAAATAAATTAAGGCTGGAAGGAATGGACATAAACCTTTCCATGAGCAATGAAATCACAGCGGAAGTAGAAGAAGCAGGCGAAATTGTCATTGCCGCTTCCCGTTTTAATGATTTAGTCCGTAACTTTAACGGAGAAACGGTAAAAGTTACAAAAGCAGAAAATGATAACAATGTCCGCCTGCAATCAGGAAAAGCAGATTATAAGATCTTGCTGATGAATGTGAATGAATATCCGAAATATCCTTCTATTGAAGCCAAAAAATCTTTCGTTTTAGAAGAAGAAAAAATAAAAGAACTGATTAAAAAGACAGCATTTGCTTGCTCAACGGATTCCGCGCGTCCTTTATTTACAGGTGTATTATGTGAAGTAAAAGATAATAAAATTACTTTTGTTGGAACCAATACCCACAGACTGGCTATCCGCACCCTGGATGTTGATAATACGCCGGATATGAGTGTAATCATTCCTTCCGTGGTTTTAAAAGAAATTAATAAGAACCTGAACGGTAAATTACCTCAGGAAGTTACTTTTTCTATTGTAAACAACCAGTTAATGGTAAAAATTGAAAACTGGACTGTTGTATCCCGTCTGATTGAAGGAAGGTTCCCTGATTATAAGAGGGTCATTCCGCCTCAGTTTACGGTAAAGACAAAAGTTAACGTAAAAGATATGGCCGGGGCAGTCAGTCGTATGAGTCTCTGCAGCGGCAGCGAAAATGACTACAGTATTGTAAAAATAAGCATCAATGCCAATGAAATGAAAGTAATGTCCAGCAGTCCGGATGTAGGCACAGGGGAGGAAATAATTTCCTGCAATACGGAAGGAAATCCCATTAATGTAGCATTTAATGCTGCCTATATTATGGATATTATGAAAAATATAGAAACGGAAGAGGCGGAAATAAATCTGAATAATTCCCTCAGTCCGGTTTGTATCAAACCTATCAGCGAAGAAAAATATATTTATATTGTTACGCCGGTACGAGTTATTTTTTAAAATATGAAAATTAATAAGCTTCAACTGGTAAATTTCCGTAATTATGACCGCTGTACAGTGAATTTTGATAAAATGGTAACTGTTTTTTACGGAAATAACGGACAGGGAAAAACCAATATTTTAGAAAGTATTTTTTATTCTGCTTTTGGTTTCAGCCACCGTACCAATAAAGAAGATGAAATGGTCAAGTTTTCATCTGATGGAATGGCCGTACTTTTGGATTTTACTAAAGAAGACGGATTTCATTCCATACGGATGAAACGGTATTATGATCAGGGAAAAAATCATAAAGAAATAAGAATAGACGGAAATAAAACTACGGCAAAAAATCATTACAGTTTTTTAAATGCAGTAATGTTTTCTCCGGAAGATCTTAATATAATAAAAGGAGATCCCGGTTTGCGTCGACGTTTTATGGATATGGAAATTTCCCAGACAGATCCTGTTTATTATGAACTCCTTGTCCGTTACCGCAGACTGTTAAAACAAAGGAATTCCCTGTTAAAAGGCATTCGTGAGGATAAACATTTACAGACTCAGCTCGCTCCATGGGACGATGAAATTTCTGAAACGGGCGCGCAGATTTTAATAAAAAGGCTTTCTAATATTAATAAGCTGAAAGAAATCTGCATACCTGTTTTTAACATCCTTTCAAATCAGGTTGATGATATGGAAATCAAATATGAAATGAAAGGAAATAACGGAAAATTTTTTTACCCGGAAGAAGAAAATGTAAAAGATATTAAGGAGTTTTATCTAAAAAGCCTGAATGAACGCAGATTTAAAGATATTATGCAGGGAAATACGGGAATTGGCATTCACAGGGATGATTTAAAAACATATATCAATCATTTGGACAGCAGATCCTTTGCTTCCCAGGGACAGCAGCGCTGCTGTGCCCTTGCTTTGAAACTTTCCCAAATAGAATATGTGAAACAGGCATCGGGTGAATATCCTGTACTTCTACTGGATGATGTGATGAGTGAACTGGATAAATACAGAAGAAACCAGCTGATTCATTTCATTAATGATAAAGTGCAGACGATTATTACAGTAAATGACAAAACACTGATTCCTGATTTTGGATCTAATTGTTATTTTAATGTGGAACAAGGAAGTATAAAAGAAGATTAAATGAAGGATGTTGAAAAAGTAGTACTAAATATGATCGGTTCCCAGTCCAATCAAAACCAGTACAATCTTTTTAAGATGAAAGATCGCTGGGCTGACATAATAGGAAATAACAATGCAAAACATTGTGGGCCGATAAAACTGGAACGCAGGATTTTAACCCTTCAGGTTGATTCTTCCGTATGGTCCAACCAGTTTTTATATTATAAAAGTCAGTTTATCATGCAGATTAATGCTTTTATGGGAACAGATTATGTAAAGGATATTAAATTTGTTTTAGGAAAAAATTATAAACGAAGTTTAAGATATTCACATAACAATTTAAAAACAATGGACCATAAACTTCAGATTCCTTCCGCAACAAAAGAGGAAAAGGAAGGACTGCAATTACAGTTTTCTTATATAAAGAATGATAAAGTAAGAAATGCTGTTATCGGCGTAGAAGAAAAAAAACTGGGATTAGAAAAATTATGTAATGAAAGAAAAATAAAAAAATGTCCTTTTTGTGGCGCGTATTTAAAAAATAAAGAGAAAATATGTTACAGTTGCGAAAGAAAAAAACAGAAAGAATTGGAAAACATCATATGGGAAAAAATAAAAAAAGAACCTTGGATTAAATGGTACGATCTGCAAAAAATAATTCCGTGCAGTGAATCCGATTTTAATATAATTAAAAATGATATTAAAATGTATTATTTTGAAAAAATACGCCTGAAAACGGCTAACGCAGAGGAAGAAAAAATGGGAGTCCAGCTGAAAGCCGGAAAACCTCTGCCATTGATAAAAGAAAAGGAATTTGATAATATTATAAAATTCTTACAAAAAGGAAAATAAAATATGTAACTTTACAAAAACGGATTAATCAAAAAATGATTAACCGTAATGGAGGAAATAATGGCTGAGAAAAATGAAACGGTAATACAGGAAAGCGCTGATGCGGAAAAGATTCGCGCTGCCGAAGAAGCCAAACAGGTTGAAATTGAAAAGGAAATTAAAGAAGCCACCGGTGTAGAAGGACAGTACGGAGCCAGCCAGATTCAGGTTCTGGAAGGACTGGAAGCCGTACGGAAGCGTCCCAGTATGTATATTGGCAGCATTTCCAGCCGCGGGCTGCATCATCTGGTATCGGAAGTTGTGGATAACAGTATCGACGAAGCGCTGGCTGGTTTTTGCGATACCATTCAGGTGACGATCAATACGGATAACAGCATTACGGTTGTAGATAACGGCCGCGGTATTCCTGTAGATATGCATAAAACAGGAAAACCGGCGGTGGAAGTCGTTATGACGGTTTTGCATGCCGGCGGTAAATTCGGCGACGGTGGATATAAAGTTTCCGGTGGTCTGCACGGTGTAGGCGTTTCTTGTGTGAATGCCCTTTCTGAAAAGATGGAAGTGGAAGTGCGCCGTGACGGTAAACGGTACGGCATCGAATTTATGCGGGGCAAGACAAGCAAGCCTCTGTATGAAATAGGGACTGCGGATTCTACCGGTACAACAGTGCATTTTAAACCGGATAATACCATTTTTACCGAAACAGTATATGATTATGATATTCTGCGCTTACGTTTGCGGGAGCTGGCATTTTTAAACAAAGGCGTGACCATTTCCCTGCAGGATGACCGGGAAGGCCACGACGGGCGCAATGAAACGTTCCATTTTAAAGGCGGTATCATCGAATTTGTAAAGTATGTGGATGCCAACAAGGATAAAATCAATACCGAACCGATTTACGTGGAAGGCGTAAAAGACACAAATATTGTGGAAGTAGCCATGGAATATACCGACAGCTACACGGAAAACATCTTCAGCTACGTAAACAATATCAATACCGAGGAAGGGGGTACCCACCTGAGCGGTTTTAAACAGGCTCTGACCCGTTCCATCAATGATTACGCCCGCAAGAATAATTTATTAAAAGAAAGTGATGAAAACCTCAGCGGCGACGATTGTCGCGAAGGTATTACCGCGGTAATCAGCATCAAGGTGCAGGAGCCCCAGTTTGAAGGGCAGACAAAAACGAAACTGGGTAACAGCGAAATCCGCGGTATTGTAGATAACCTGGTAACGGAACAGCTGGAAGAATTCTTTGAAGAGAATCCCAGTGAAGCAAGAAAAATAATTGAAAAGGCAGTTATGGCTTCCCGGGCCCGGGCCGCTGCCCGTAAGGCAAGGGACTTGACCCGGAGAAAAAGCATCCTGGAAAGCAGCAGCCTCCCGGGTAAACTGGCAGATTGTCAGAGCAAAGACAACACCATGACGGAAATTTACCTGGTGGAAGGTGATTCCGCCGGCGGCAGCGCCAAGCAGGGACGTGACCGTAAGTTCCAGGCCATCCTGCCGCTGCGGGGTAAAATCCTTAACGTGGAAAAAGCCCGTCTGGACCGCATGCTGTCCAGTGATGAGATCAAAAATATGATTACAGCCTTCGGCTGTGGTATCGGTGAAGATTTTGATATCAGTAAAGCGCGGTATGGAAAAATCATTATCATGACCGATGCCGACGTAGACGGCGCCCATATCGCAACACTGCTCCTGACATTCTTCTACCGTTATATGAAACCGTTGATCACAGAGGGACATGTATATATTGCCAAACCGCCTCTGTATCTGGTTAAAAAGGGACAGAAAGCTCACCGTTACGCATATACGGACGAAGAACTGCGGGTGTGCATGGATGAAATCGGCAGCGACAAGAAAAATGTTTCCGTGCAGCGTTACAAAGGTCTGGGCGAAATGAATCCCGAACAATTATGGGAAACCACCATGGATCCCCAGTACCGTACCTTGCTGCAGGTAACCCTCAGCGATGCGGCGGAAGCAGACGCGATTTTCTCCATCCTGATGGGGGACAAGGTGGAACCGCGCCGTCAGTTCATTGAAGAGAATGCGACGAAAGCAGTACTGGACCTGTAACCGCGATAAGGCTAAACGTTTCAGGAAAGCACATGATTTTAATTAAAAAGCTATAGCATGGAGAATTATTGTGAAGATTAAAAAGAATCTTTCGGATGCAGATATGTTCCGGGGCATGGAAGAAGAAGAAAGTTTTGAAACAGCCGTCTTGACCGACGACAGCCACCGCGTAAAGCTGCGTAAGAATTCGTCAACTATTAAAAAAGAAGCGGAAGCCATGATGCTTCCGCCGGAAGCGATAGAAAAACTGAACCGCTGCCTGTTGGAAGTCAGTATGGAATGGTTGAAGGATAAAGGCGGGGATGTTGACTGGAAGGTAGTGCGGGACGGAACCAGCATTATCATTAAACCGGCGCCTGCCAAAAAGAAGGTACGGCCATGAATAATCTTTTCTTTCCCCAGGGCAGGCTGCATATTGAAGACGGTCAGGCTGTACAGGAAATCGCTTTTTCCGTGTGCGGAGGCCGGAAACCGGCGGGGGGCTGGCTGCAGATGACAGCAGAAAAGCTTCCGGGCAAACCGGAGTTTTTTGCCGCGGATAAAGGATTAAATTATTATCACGCCGCTCAATTATCTCCGGATAAAGTGATTGGGGACGGCGACAGCGCCGATCCCGTCCTCTGGCAGCAGGCGGTGAAAAGCGGAAAGGCAACTGTTTTTCCGGTGAATAAGGATAAAACGGATCTGCAGCTGCTGCTGGAAATGTTGCCTCCGGAAAAATTGTGGATTTTTTCCGGCATATACGGCGGACGGCTGGATCATCTGCTGAGCGCCTTTGAAACATTGGGCACCGCCACGCTGAAAGGAAGCCGCGTAATCGTGCTGGCAGACGAAAGGGAAATTACGGTGTTTGTCCCAGCGGGAGTCAGCGTAGAATTTTACCCGCCTGCGGAAGAAACCCCGGTAGCTGTTTCCCTGCTGGCCTTTACGGAGAAAAGCAGGGTTTCCGTAACAGGCACGAAATGGCAGCTGGATGAAAAAGAATTAAGCCGTGATAATCCTTATGCCATCAGCAATGAAATGAGCGAAGCGGAACAGATGAAAGAATTCCCCCACATTTCATTTACCTGTTTAACAGGGATGACGGTATTTTATGTAGCGGGATAAAACAAGCAAGCAAATATTAACTGTGATAATAATTTTTAAAGATAGATATATGAGGTGATATAGTGGACGATACTACAAAGACTCCTGAACAGGAAAGTATAAAAGAACAGGCAGACATTATAGCGGCTGATGACGGTTATATTGCTTCCGGCGGCAAAATCGAGGAAGTCGATTTAACCAATAAAATGAAAGATTCTTATATCAATTACGCTATGAGCGTAATCGTTCAGCGCGCGCTGCCGGATGTACGAGATGGGCTGAAACCGGTACACCGGCGTATCCTGTATGCCATGCAGGAAGCAGGGATGACATCTAACCGTCCCTATAAAAAATCGGCGCGTATCGTCGGTGAAGTATTAGGTAAATACCATCCTCACGGAGATTCTTCCGTTTACGATGCAACGGTGCGTCTGGCGCAGGATTTTAATACCCGTTATTTATTGGTGGACGGCCATGGTAACTTCGGCAGCGTGGACGGCGACAGTCCGGCGGCTATGCGTTATACGGAAGTCCGTATGACGAAAGTCGCGGAATCCATGCTGGAAGATATCGAAAAGGATACCGTTGAATTTGTACCGAACTATGATGAATCCCTGAAAGAGCCCTCCGTACTGCCGGCCAAGATTCCGGCTCTGCTGGTGAACGGTTCCGCCGGCATCGCCGTCGGCATGGCTACCAACATCCCTCCCCACAATCTGCGGGAAGTGGTAAAAGGTATCGATATGCTGATTGACGATCCTGACGTTACGGTAGATGAACTGATGAGTGCCGTCAAAGGACCGGACTTTCCTACAGGCGCTACTATTTTAGGCAGGGAAGGCATCCGCCAGGCTTACGCTACAGGCAGAGGCATCATAAAAGTCAGGGCTAAAGCAGAAATCGAGCCCATGCCCAAAAACAAACACCGTATCGTGGTAACGGAAATCCCGTACCAGGTAAATAAAGCCCGGCTGCTGGAGAGTATCGCTAATCTGGTAAAAGACGGTATCATCGAAGGTATCACAGACCTGCGGGACGAATCGGACCGCCGCGGCATGCGTGTGGTAGTAGAACTGCGGGCCGATGTGGTTCCAGATGTGATCCTTAATAAATTATATAAACACGCCCAGCTGCAGGATTCTTTTGGTGTCATCATGCTGGCGCTGGTGGATAACAAACCGAAGATCCTCAATCTGAAACAGATCCTGGAATGCTATGTATCCCATCAGAAAGACGTCGTGACCCGGCGTACCCGTTACGAGCTGGCCAAGGCGAAGGAACGGGCACATATTTTGGAAGGTTTGAAAATAGCACTGGATCACTTGGATGAAGTGATCCACACCATCCGCAACAGCGCCAACGCGGAAATCGCCAAAGCGGCTCTGATGGAAAAATTCAGTCTCTCTGACCGTCAGTCCCAGGCGATTCTGGATATGCGCTTGCAGCGCCTGACAGGTCTGGAACGGAAAAAGATAGATGATGAATATGTTGATGTATTACAGACCATAGACTATCTTGAAGGAGTGCTGGCGGACGAAAAGAAAGTACTTGGCATCATCAAGAAAGACCTGGATGAAAAAGCGTTGAAATTCGGCGATGACCGCCGCACGGAAATCGTGGACGATACCGGCGACATGGACGTACTGGATTTGATTGCGGATGAAGAAATCGTTATCACATTGAGCAACCAGGGCTATATCAAACGCCAGACGCCGGATAATTTCCGCAAGCAGCAGCGGGGCGGTATCGGTAAAAAAGGCGGCAGCGGCAAGAAGGAGGATGATTTTACCCAGTATCTGTTCCTTGCCACCACTCACAATTACGTACTGTTCTTTACCAACAAAGGACAGGTCTACACGTTGCGGGGTTACCAGATTCCGGAAGCCAGCCGTACGGCTAAGGGATCTGCCATCATCAATCTGCTGCAGCTGAGCCCGGGTGAAAAAATTACTGCCGTAATCAACGTTTCTGAATTCGAGGAAAACAAGTACTTGTTTATGGCCACCGACAAAGGCACGGTAAAACGTTGCAAGTTAACAGACTTCTCCTTTGTACGCCGGAGCGGTCTCAAAGCAATTATTCTGAATGATGACGAAGAACTGATCAGTGTCAGGATGACGGACGGTAATGCTTCCATTTTGATGGCCACCCGGGATGGTATGGCGATTCATTTCAGCGAGGAGGATGTACGTTGCATGGGTCGTGGTGCTCACGGTGTGCGGGGCATCAATCTGGGACTCCACGATACAGTGGTGGCCATGGATTTTGCGTACGAACCGGAAAGCGAAGTGTTGACGGTAACGGAGAACGGTCAGGGCAAACGGACGAAGCTGTCCGAATACACAAAACAGACCCGGGGCGGCAAGGGCCGCATCAATTACAAACTCACTCCCAAAACCGGGGATGTCGTAGGTATGACGGTTGTAAATCCCAAAGACGAGTTGTATATTATTACCGCAGCAGGTATTGTGATCCGTATGGATGTGGACCAGCTGCGTAAGTTAGGCCGCAAGACCCAGGGCGTGAATGTGATCACCCTGCGGGAAGGAGACAAGGTTACTTCGATTGCTGCTGTGGAATCGGAAGAAGAAATTGTGAAGGAATAAGAAAATGAATTTTTACAAAGAAGCTGATGTTGTAGTAATTGGCGGCGGTATC
>JAFZIG010000008.1 GCA_017554485.1 Acidaminococcaceae bacterium
AAACTGTCCCTGGTGTTCCCTCTTCCCCCAAAGGGATACCAGCACTCAATAACAATGCCGTATTGCTTCACATAGCTTTGCAATGCATTGTTCTGGTAATAAATATGGTTTTCGTTCTGGATGACCGCAGGCATGATTTTTGCATAAGATAGCACCTCATCCACCTGCTGCTTTGTGTAATAGTTGGAAATACCAATGGATCGCAGTTTTCCGTCCTTCACGCCCTGTTCCATTGCCTGGTACACAGCTTTGTCGTTCGACCCCGGCTGGTGGATCAGCATCAGGTCAAGGTAATCCAGCTGCAGGTCTTTCAGAGATGCGTCAATGGCTGCCGCCGCATTATTGTAATTGCCGGGCATGATCTTGCTGGTAACAAAAACATCACCGCGTTTAACAATTCCGTCTGCAATTGCGCGCTTCACTCCTTCCCCCACACCCTTTTCGTTTCCGTAATACCGGGCCGTATCAATGAGGCGGTAGCCGTTTTTCAGCGCAAAATATACGGACTCCGCTGTAGTCGTATTATTCTGCGTCCACGTACCGAGACCCAAAACGGGCATATCGTAGCCGCTGTTCAGTTTTACAGTCATACTCTTTCCTTCCGCTGGTTTCAGAGATGCGCCCTTGGTTTCTTTTGTCACAGCAACATTGCTTTTTGGCGTATCGCTTTTGCTTTGGCTTTTATCCGCAGCCTTTGTTCCAAACGCGCATCCGGTCATTATCAATATTGCTAACAGAAATAACAGTAATCGCTTCCACATTTTCAGACAAGACATATTTTTCTCCCATAAAAACGGCTTATCTTTGTTTTCAAAATGCAGCGTTTTCATTTTACAGCTGTTTTCCAAATTGAAACGCGCCTTCAAGAACAGTTTTAAACTCTTCCATTGCTGCAATGTTTTCAATGCCGACACCGCCGCCGCTGAAAACTCCCGCAAATCTGCTTTCCGGGAAACACTCAATCCAGCCTTTCAATCCTCCAACAGCTGTCTTGTACACTTCATCTCCTTCTTCCGCCGAAGTAGTCAGCAGATACACATCCCGGAACCGGTATTCCTGCGGGTAAAGCGGATTGCAGCGGTCAAGCAGCGTCTTCAGCTGACCGGAAAGTTCGTAATAATAGATAGGTGTCGCAAACACCAGCGTATCTGCATTTTTAATCTGTTCCACAATGGCCATTGCATCATCTTTGATCACGCATTTCAACAATTTCTGGCAGGCAAGGCAGCCTCTGCAAAAACGGATATCCTTATCTTTCAACGAAATAAATTCCACTTCATGACCTGCTTCCCTTGCGCCTCGCGCCGCTTCCTGTGCCAAAATCTCGGAGTTGCTTCGGTTGCGCAGGCTGGAAGAAATAATGAGTACTTTTTTAGCCATATTTTGAACCTCCCTTATGTTTTCTTATTCCTTGTTTGCCGCCATCTCTTTCTTCAGCACAAACAACTGGTAATCAATGTAATCTAACTTCTCTGCTGCTTTATGGTATTCCGCCATGGCCTGGCAGCGTTCCCGTTCCAGCCGCCTTAACTCAATTTGCTTATTTTCTTTTTGCATAATCTCTTTTCCTGTTTTTTATCCGCTCTTTTATGGAAATACTGACTAAATGGATTTGCGCGATTGCCGGACGTACAAACAAATCAATCAGCGGTTCCTTGTATATAATATCATATTCGCCATTCACTTTTTCGATTTTTCCTTTGTCTGCAAAAACGCCGCCACATGACGGGCGGCGTTCTTGTTTTTTGATCACGCTATTTGGGAAACACATTCCGTTCCGACAGTTCTTGCAACTGTAATTGATTATTCACGTTTTATTTCAGATACTTTGCGAAATAGGCGCCCAGTTTATCGAACGGAATCTTGTCAAACTGGTCATACAAATCGCAGTGGTCGGCGCCGGGAACTACGATCATTTCTTTCGGTTCCTGTGCCCGTTTAAACACATTTTCAGAATGATACCTGGAATGCGCTTTATCGCCGGTAATCAGCAGCAGCGGACGGGGGCTGAGTTCTTCCACATGAGCGGTCAGATCAAAGTTGAAGAAGCCGTAAGGCGTGGTAGAAGACCAAAGGCCGTTGGAGTTGATGGCACGGGGATGGAAGCCGCGCTTCTTATAGTAATTAAAGAATCCGGTGGTAACCGGATCCGCTCCGGCCGGCAGTTCATCAGGCAGCAACGTACCGGTAGGAAGAATGGCTTTATTGTTGGCATCCAGCGGAACCTCATGGTACCCGCCGATGGTCGTTCCTTTTTCCGCTTCCTGCCAGCGCATGCCTGCCAGGTAGGACTTCACTGCTTCCCGCTGGGCCGGTGTATAGTAATCGCCTGCGTAATGGTTGCGGATGCTGTCGGACATGTCGTACATGGCGGAAGTCGCCACAGCTTTAATGCGCACATCGTTGGTGGCTGCTGTGATGGCCGGGCCGCTCAGACCACAGATGCCCATGGCGCCAAGACGTTCTTTATCTACAAAAGGCAGCAGCCCTACAAAGTCAATTGCGGCGCTGAAATCTTCCGTAAAGATATCCGGAGACGCTACGTCATGCACTTCGCCGCCGCTTTCACCGGTGAAGGAACAGTCAAAGGCTACCGTAACAAAACCGCGTTTTGCTAGTTCCTGGGCATACAGGCCGGAGGACTGTTCTTTCACGGCGCCGAAGGGACCGCTTAATACAACGGCTGCATATTTCTTATTGGCGTCAAAGTTTTCCGGCAGGTACATGTGGCCTGCGACTTTGATGCCGTAACGGTTCTGGAAATGCACCATTTTGGTCTGGATTTTTTTATCGATTTTGAACACGCGGGTGTCGTTTGTCAGTTCGGCTACAGACGAATTCTTCATACCGCTTACGATCGCGTTGCCGGGAGCAGCAAAGGCTGCGCCGGAAAATCCCATAACGGCTAATGCCATGCTCAGTACAACGGCTTTCATCATTTTGCGGGAACGGAATAACTTTTTCATTTTGCTGCACTCCTTTTCTTCTTTTACTCTTTTGTTTACTTGTTTGGCGTTTGTTCTTGCCCTGTCGCGTCACAGGGCTGTCGCCGGTTTATTCATTTGGTTTTGGAAGTTGTTTACTTCTCACAGTTTGCATTATAAAGGAGTGTTACAAAAATGTCCAATACTTAAAACTCATTTTTAGTTATGCTTTTTCACTATAACTATGTTATAATGGGAACAGACAGAAAAAGCAGGAAGGTAACTTGACAGACATCAAGCTGAATAGATTTTTCCGTGCTCTTCTTATGAATCGAAACAACACATGTAATTTAGCGTCAACGTTACAAGGACAGGAGGTATCACTATGGAAATTCGTATACTGCGTTATTTTGTGGAAACCGCACGGGAAGGCAACATCACCCGCGCCGCCCAGCGGCTGCACGTGACACAGCCCACCATGTCGCGACAATTAAAAGAACTGGAAGATGAGCTGGGGCAGAAGCTGTTCATCCGCAGCAACTACTCGATGCGCCTGACAGAAGCAGGGATGCTGCTGCGCAAACGGGCGGAAGATATCCTGGATATGGTGGACAAGACAGAATCGGAATTCAAGATGCTAGATGACACCGCCGGCGGTGAGATCTTCATTGGCTGTCCGGAATCAGATTCCCTAAGATTTCTGGCCAAAGCGTTAAAGCGCGTGCAGGAAGATCACCCCAACATCCGCTGCAACATCACCAGCGGAAACAGCGCCGACATCACCGAACGGCTGGACAAGGGTCTGCTTGATTTCGCCATGGTCATGGAATACGTGAACCAGCTGAAATACAACTTCCTGCAAATCCCGGCTGTGGACATCTGGGGCGTGTTCATGCGCAAGGACGCTCCCCTCGCGCGCAAAAAAAAGCTGCGGCTGGCCGATTTATACGACCTGCCGCTAATCTGCTCCCGCCAGAACATAGAACAGAACTTTTCCCAATGGTTTGGGGATAAAGAAAACCGTCTGAACATTGTTGCAACATACAATCTGTTCTATAACGCTGCGATCCTCGTGCGTGAAGGACTAGGATACGCCATTTCTTACGATAAACTTGGAAACACCGGACCGGACAGCGACATGACTTTTATCCCGCTGTCGGACGTACCGGTGTCTGACATGAAAATCATCTGGAAAAAGAACCAGGTGTTTACCCCGGCGGCTTCCCTGCTCCTTGCTGCGCTGCAGGAAGAGTTCGGGGAAAAAACATAAAGCCGCTTAAACCGGCAGATGGAAACAGGTACGCAAAAGTTCCGGCAGTTCTTCATCAGAAAAGGTTCTTCGCGTTTTCTTTCCACCATTGTTTACGGTCAGCCTGTTACTGGTAATATCGGCATAACCGGTATCCGTCCGTAACGATACATGCCTGACCTCGTAGGCGGAATCACCTTCGGAACGCATCAGCGCGTTGCCGTAAAAATCCATCAGCAGAAAGGGAACATCCGCAAAGGCAAACAACGGCAGCGGCGGCTTGTCTTTCCTGATATAGACCAGGCTCTGCCATCCGTCCCGTTGCCGAATTACATATCTTTTCCCGTTCACGCATTGCTCCGTATCCGGCTCCAATAGCAGGCAACCGGAAGGAACCGGCCCGCCGGAGCCAACGTCGCAAAGATACTTTTTTCCATCCATGACCGTGACAATCGCGCAATGGGTAGCCGGGACATCCGTATCTTCACTGTGGCGAAGCAGCCGGCAGATACACAGGTACGAGGCAAAGCCCAGCTCTTTCAGCAGGAGGCTGAACAGACCGTTCAGTTCAAAGCAGAAACCACCGCGCCCTCCAACCAGTATTTTTTCTGTCATCCGGTCAGGACGCAGGCTCACCGGCTTTCCAAAATCTGTAATATCAAGATTTTCGAACGGAATAGCCTGTTGGTTTGCCCGAACCAGCCTGCCAAGGTAATCTAACGAAGGCTTTTCTATTTCCATTTGCAGGCGTTTCATATATAAATCAATGAAATGCTCTGGCGCTTCCATATAGTCTTTCCAATGTATGTTTCTGGACCAGGCCATGTCTGTTCCTCCTTAAAACAGGAAGTTTTCTGCTAATATTATAACACGAAAAACCTGCCTGCACCATTTCTGGTACAGACGGGCTTCAGTTAACCTTGATTATTATAATTATAACAAAACAGCCTCAGAAAAATATTCCTTATTTTACCAACGCTATCAGTTCCGCCGGCGAATATAAAGATACATCGAAATCTGCAAAGTCTTTCTTGTTCCGTGTGACAATGCCATCGCATTTATTAGATTTTGCGCAGGTTGCCAGAAGGCAGTCTTCAAAATCCCTGGCCTTTACCTGAAAGGCATTTAAAACATCGGTATTCGTAACCGTTAAAACCCGCACGATGTTCAGGACAGCATTGATCACTCTGTAAGTGTCTTCCACACTGCCCAGCGCCTTGCGCGTGATATAAAATAAATCTGTAATGGCAGACGCAGAAACAAAACCCTGTATCCTGCGTTCTTCACAGAGCTTTAATACTTCCCTGGAGTCAGTAAAAAACGGATCCCTGCGCAATAACACATCCAGAATGATATTTGTGTCAATCATCAATCGCATATTTTGCCAGTCTCTCCTCCCGTAACGAATGCCGGTCAGTATCCGGGGAAACCTTGCCCGCCAGGATACCGGCTATGGAATCGACAGCAGAAACATTGGGATTGATCATTTTCGCGACGGTCTTACCATTGCGGGTAATATAGATATCTTCGGCAACAACCATTTCAAGGTATTTTCCAAAATTCAATTTGAACTCAGTTGCGGTAACCTGCATACGACTCCCTCCTTTCTTATCAATTATATTTTAATCGATATATGAAAAAATTACAAGCAAAATCGAACGTTTTACTTGTAATCTGTCGTAAAATTAAACGATTTGAATTATCAGTGAACCATCTCACACTCGTTCCGCTCTGTATAAAGTTTCCAGAAATCCTCTGCCAGAAGAGCGGGATCGCATTTCAGGCCCGGCGCGATTACATCGGTAACCGTCAGTGTTCCCACATAAATATTCTGCTCTTTCAGTTTATTATGGAGCGCGATACACATCGCACGTAACGCCGCCTTGTCCATGGAAAGCGGAAGATACTCATCCATGGGGTAAAGAGACAGCCCGCCGCCGGTCACAAGGATAGTTCCCAGCTTTTTGCTGAATTCTTCGCCGATTACCTGCTGAATGGCATGATACGCGCCGGCTACATCCACCTGATAGCGTTTCATCAGAAGATCCACGTCCTTAGGCTCGGTAAGTTCTGCGTCCGGTCCCGTGATCCCTACGTTGTAAAACAACACATCCGGCACACCGAACTCCGCTTTCAGTTCATCAAACGCCTTCGTAACGGAATGCGGCTTCGATGCGTCCGCTGCCTTTGTAAATACCTCGATGCCCTTACCCTCGAACTCCTTTTTGTATTCTTCCAGATGTTCTTCGTTCCTTGCCATCAGTATTACCCGGAAACCGTTCTTTCCGAATTTCTCGGCCACCCTGTTGCCGCAGCCCTTGCCTGCGCCTAAAACAAAAATTGTCTTCTTCATAATTGTTTTCCTCCTGATAAATCATACTTAGTACATCTGCAGCCGGATTTTAACCCGCTAATCCAGCTTTACAAGCTTGTACTTACGCTGCCCGAGGCCGATTTCTTCCTCGTGCTCGAGGGTACGAAGCCCATGCAGCCGCTCAATCTGCTGTTTCATTTTTGCCCCGTGGGCATCGGCGTAAATCAGATCCACACAGGCCTGATCCAGCGCCACCGGGTCGGCGGAAGCAAGGATGCCCTTATCGTGAATCTCCGGTTCCCGCGGGTCTTCTTCACAGTCACAGTCCAGCGACAGACGGTTCATCACATTGATATACATCATGTTGCCGCCCACTGCGTCGCTCACAGACTTCGTCGCCTCCGCCATGGCGTCGATAAAGTTGCTGCCGTGGATATGGCCTTTACCGGAAGCGGAAGCCATACCAATCGATACGTTCTTGACAGCGCCGCCAAAACCGGCCATGGTATGCCCTTTAAAATGAGATAAAATCAGAAACTGTTTGTAGTTTGGGAAGTGGCTGCCGACATAATTCTGCTTCAGTCCCCCCGGTGCAGGCAGCGCCATCTGCCCTTCCTCGTCCATGATGTCCACCGTGGCAATCCTGTCAAAACCGTGCCGGCGTATCACGTTACGGTGGTTGCGGGTATCCTGCCGGTACCTTCCATAGGCCGTGTTGCATTCCACCAGGGATGCTTCCGGAACCGTTTTCACCAAAAGCCCGATCAGTTCCGGCTTGAGATAGTTGCTGCCAGGTTCCCCTGTCGATATTTTGATCCCGGTTTTTCCGATATGCTTCATGCCCAAAAGCAGTTACTCTTCCCTAAATGTCAAGACAGAATTAGGGAACATTCTACTTTATTACAAGTAAATATGTTCCCTAATCAATTTGGCCGTTTCTTTTCATCTTCTAGTTTTACATAAATGCTCATCCTGTCAATCATCATACCCAGCACCAGAAAAGCTTGCGCTAACCGTCTTTCAGGTGTATAATACCCTTTGTCTGGAGAGGTTCATGCCCCCGCATGGATCTCTCTGTATTTTTTGCGGGAAGCGCATACAGGAAGACGCAATGTTGTGCGTCTCACTGCTTCCGTTTCCCCTGACTGGAGGAATTTTTATTTTTAACA
>JAFZIG010000105.1 GCA_017554485.1 Acidaminococcaceae bacterium
CTGTTGGCCTGCTGGCTGGCCGAAATACCGCAGCAGTGCCTGGCGGATGCAACCGGGCTGCTCGCACAGACGGATCATGTCCTGCAGACGGCGCAGGTACAGGCATGGCCGGCTTACGATGAAGCAGCTCTGAAGGTTGACAACGGGGAGATCGTTTTACAAATCAACGGCAAGGTCCGGGGCCGACTGGTGGTTCCTTCCGAAGCAACAAAGGATGAACTGGAAAAGGTTGCGCTGGCGGATGAGAGGATCAAGTCCCTTATCGGCAACGGTACCGTGCGGAAGGTGATCGCCGTTCCGGGCAGGCTGGTAAACATTGTTGTGAAGTAAAACCTGTTTTGGCTTTTTTGACAGAATAAAATTTTGCTGTTTGCAAGTGTATAATAATTTCTTTTTTAATCTTTGATTATTGTTTTAGCAGGTCTGAAATAATTATTCAGGCCTGCACGCTTTTGTTCTTTACCGATTCCATTGACAGTTTTGTGGATGGGATGGGTAAAGGGAAAAAGAGGCACGTAGTGTTAGTAGATTTTATTTTTCGGAAAAAATTGAGACGAATTGAATTCCTATACTGGCAGATCTGAAACGGTATGCCAGGAGAATCCGATTCGTCTTTTTTGTTTTTAAAAATTGAATTTATATTCATGAAAGCTGCGGCAGGCAAAGACATCGCAAAACCGTCAACGATTGCTATTCCATGGATTTATGTGCCTATGGCTTCGAAACTCGAGGCTGCGCCTCTCAAACAGCCTCGCCATAACGGCACATTTCATCTCATGGAATGACGCAATCCTTTCCGATGTTTTGCTTATGCATTTGCCTTGCCGCAGCAATTGATGAACATTAAATTCCGATTCCTTAAGAAAGGTTAGATGAAATGGAAAAACGAACGGTACAAAAACTGGGACTTCTTTGCGCCAGCGTACTCTTGTGCAGCGCCGCTTCTTGGTGGAGTGGACATGAAGAGACAGCACAGCAGGTGCAAAAGCTGGCGGAACAGCCTGCTGTTGCTGAAGTACAGGAAATCAGGATTACAGTATGCGTCAGCGGCGCTGTGGTAAAGCCGGGACTTTATGAAGTAAAAAAAGGCAGCCGGGCCCAGCAGGTCATTGAATTGGCTGGCGGCGTGACAGAAGAAGCGGACATGGATAAGGTAAACCTGGCCCAGTTATGCAAAGACGGCGGGCATATCAAAGTACCGCGCCTGTCGAAAGCGCGGATGAAGAAACTGGCGACTGAAAAGAATGTACGTACAAGTATCAATGGTGGTATGGAAAAGCTGAGGAAAAATGGCGGTACAACATATGCGGATATGGGAACTGACGCTGGACAAGGAGCCGGTACAGAGGAAACTGTTGTTGCAACGAATCCGGAAAGAAAGTATTACCCGGGCAATAAAAAACCCGGAGAAGTACAGATTAGTCTGAACTCCGCGCCCGAAGCGGAATTGACACAGCTCCCCGGGGTAGGAGCGGCCACTGCCCGGAGGATTGTTGCGTTTCGCAATCAGCATAAGTTTCAGTCCATTGAAGATATCATGAAAATACCAGGCATTGGTCCGGCCAAGTTCGCGAAGATGAAAGCGCATTTGATATTGTAGAAATGTAAGTATAAGTTGATTGAAAGAGTATGGGATAGTTTTCATAGATTGTTCAAACGTAGTTGAAGCAATCGCTGTTTCTTAAAGAGAGAAGGTTTAAATTTGTTTAAAAACTGGTTGTTGTTGTCTTTTTTCTGCTTTTGTTTGGGAGATATTCTATCTTTTTATGAAATGCAGAAAGCGTTTTATTCCTGTTGCTGCATATTTTTGTTTTTTGAGATAATTATAATTAATAAAAAGCGGAAGAAAGAGTATCTGCTGTGTGTTCTTTGCTGCTTTCTTGTATTTGCCGGCGGATTTCTGGCAGGTAATGGCAAGCTGGCAATGCAAAAACACTGGCAGGCATTGTTTGGGAA
Organism: Acidaminococcaceae bacterium; assembly: GCA_017554485.1. Taxonomy (GTDB): domain Bacteria; phylum Bacillota; class Negativicutes; order Acidaminococcales; family Acidaminococcaceae; genus Succiniclasticum. The sequence goes on from JAFZIG010000105.1 coordinate 1,957, forward strand.
ACGTGTTACTTTGCAGGGAGCGGTACAGCCGGACAGCCTCCAAACAAGGGAACAGGGTATAAGTGCCTTGCTTGAGACAGAGAAACCGCTGCATGGTAAAGTGAAAATTTTTGTAAAAACAGATAATAAAAATGTTGACTTAATCATGCAAAAGCTGCTGTTGGGAGAGATACGGGTTACGGGAGTTGTCAGAGAACCTGTCTTCCTGCGGAATCCGGGTACATATGACGGATATCACTTTAATAGGGTAAAAGGAATATACGGGAATATGACAGTTCCTGCCTCGCAGTTACAGGAACTGGGAGCTCCGATTCCGCTGCGGTTTCGTTTTACGGCTCTTACGCAGGCAATCAGGGAAAAGGCGCTTTCCAGGCTGCATACCCCGGTGGGGGCGATTTTGCCGGGCATGGTATTGGGCGGCTATCAGGGCGTGGCGGCAGAGGATGCGGACGTGTTTCGGGATAACGGCATTGCCCATTTATTGGCCGTATCCGGTACCCATGTAGCAGTGCTGACGCTGTTTCTTCATGCTTTATTACGTCCGGTCGGGAGAAAGAAATATATTTTTATACAGTTGTTTTTGGTCCTGTATGCATTGCTCTGCGGCTTGCGGCCTGCGGTACTGCGTTCTGTGGTCATGGCTTGCGTATTGCTCTGGGGCCGCAGCCAAAAACTTAAGGCTGACAGTGTTCGCTTATTAGTGCTGACTGCGTGGGGAATGTTGCTGGTGAACCCTTTCTGGCTGTTTGACATCAGTTTTCAGCTTTCCTTTGTTACGACGGCAGGCCTTTTGCTGGCAGGGCCTAAAATGACCGCGTACCTTCCGCAATGTTTTCCGGACTGTCTGCGGACGATGTTGGGTGTTACGCTGACAGCCCAGATTTTTTCCTTCCCATTTTCTGTTTACTATTTTCACAGGGTTTCCCTGATTGGGATTGTCAGCAATCTGCTTCTGCTTCCTGCGCTGGAACTGGCGGTATTGTTTTTTCTGGCAGGACTTGGTCTTATAGCTTTGGAAACAACAGGTAGCGCGTATCTCCATTCGCTCTTTTCTTTTGCGAGTGGTTTTTATTTTGGTACAGGTACTTTTTCTGCTGTCAGCGGCGTTTCCTTTTCCATTGCGGAATTCCTGCTTCAAGGAGCGGTTGCTTTAGGAAAACCGCTGGCAGCTCTTCCCTTTGCGGTGACGGATATCGCCTCCTGGAACTGTGTGCAATACGGTTGCTACATAGGATTTATTGCAGCCTTTTTTGATTTGGGTCCTTTTATCCGATTATCTTCCGTTCAGAGAAAACGCTGGCTATCTGGTCTGGCCGGTATCTTTCTTTTGATTTGCTGTATCCGGTTCTTTTATCCCAAAGACCTGACAGTGCATTTTATGGATGTAGGGGAAGGGGACGCAGCTTTGGTACAGACTCCAGGGGGAAAGAATATCCTGATTGATACAGGCGGGCTGCAGGGCAGTGCGGATATTTCACGTTTGGTGCTTTTGCCGTATCTTCGTTATCTCGGCGTAAAACAGATTGATGTGCTTTGCCTGAGCCACGGTGACCATGACCATGCTGGCGGTGCTGCCGGTGTGGCGGCCAAACTGCCCGTAAGGAACGTGTTTTTAGGCGCCGGGGCGGAACAGTCTGCTGATGTGCAGCAGCTGTTGAAAACAGTTGGCAATAAAGCAAATATGTACAAGTTGCAAAAAGGTGAGCAGTGGGATGTGGGCGACTGCAGGATTGTAGTAGCTTCTGCGTCAAACAATACGTCTTCTTCAGCCGTTACGGAAACCAATGCTTCTTCATTAGTCCTGCAGCTGTTTTGCCAGGGGCACTCACTGATGTTTGGCGGAGACGCTGATATGGACACGGAAGAAAATGCATTGCCCCTGCTGCGGCAGACTGACGTACTGAAGATTAGTCATCACGGTTCGAAAACATCTTCTTCCCCTTATTTTCTTGAACGCATCCGGCCACGTTACGGTATAATCTCTGTGGGAAAGAATAACCGTTACGGGCACCCGGCCAACGAGACATTAGAACGGATGCGCATGTCGGGAATCATTCCGCTACGCACAGATGAACTGGGAGCAATTAAAGTTGTCTTTGGTAAAGATAAGTCGCGCTGGTACAGCTATCGTTATCACGAAAATCAATTTTAATTCAGTAAAGTTCATGATATAATTAATTAAAAAATCTAATGAATAATGAAATGCGCACAGGAAAAGGCATGAGCAAAACGTCGGGAACAATTGCGTCATCTTGTTGAGCGTTGAGGACAAAGCTGAGAAAACATTGAGAACGTTTGCGTTATTCCATGAGGTGAAAAGTGCCGTCGTGGCAAGACTGTTTGAGGGCGAAGCCCGAGTTTCGCAGCCACAGGCACTTAAGCCCATGGAATAGCAAACGTAAACAGTTTTCGAAGCTTTGCCCTCAACGCGACTTCGAGTTTCGAAGCCACAGGTACATGAGTCCTTGGAATAGCAATTGTGTACGGTTTTGCGAAGCCTTTTTCTGACAGCATTTATTTAACGGAGATGCAGTATTATGAAACCCAAATCCTCCGGCCTTGCCCCGGATACATTCATAAAACAAATTGAAAACGGCCAGATTCCCACAGTAGTCTGTATTGTAGGCGAAGAACCCTACTACCGTGACCTGGCCCGTCGTACTCTATTGGATGCAATCTTTACAGATACGCCTCCGGACAGCAGGGACATAACCGTATTTGAAGAAAAAACTGATATGAAAAAATTAGATACGCTGATCAACACCTATCCGTTTTTCAGCGGCAGAACGGTTATACTGATTACAGACAAAGAATTGCTGAATCCCAAAGCGGAAGCGGAAGGCAAGAAAGCAAAATCCGGAGGGAAGGGAAAAGCAAGAGAAGTAAGCCTTTCAAAACAGGAGCAGTTCCAGAAAATGCTGGGGGATGTACCAGACTTCTGCACTGTGATTCTGCAGACGGAAAAGATGGACGGGCGCCAGAAATTCACAAAGTTTTTGCAGAAGGAAACGGTTTTTGTGGACTGTTCCCCGGTGGATTCCCGTTATCTTCCGGCCTGGCTGGCCCGGCAGGCGGAACAGCGGGGCGGCCGTCTGGACAGGGGCGCGGTGCAGCGCATCCAGGAATACCTGGCAACAGTGGATAATCCGCCGCTGCAGCTGCTGGCGACGGAAGTGGAAAAGATTGCCGTGTATGCCGGGGAACGAAAAAACTGGACTGCGGCGGATGTGGATATGCTTTTTTCTTCGGTGCCGGAAATCGGCGTATTCGCCCTGAATAATGCCATCACATCCAAAAACACGGTACTGGCCTTGCAAATGCTGGCGGAAGAACAGAAAAAGAATACATATCTGCCGTTGCTGGCTGCCAAACTGGTGACGCATCTTCGCAGCATATTGATGGTAAAAGAAGGGGAAAGAATGGGGTTATCCGCAAGTCAGATTGCCGCGGAATCTAATAAGGCGCCGTTCCTGATTACCATGTGGCAGCGGGAAGGCGCGCGCTTCAGCGAAGCCCGCCTGCGTAACAGTATACAGGCACTGGACACGCTGGTGGAAGAAATCAGCCTGGGCGGGCGGCAGTATGACCGTATGGAAGAAATTATCGCAGTGCTGTGCGCGTAATAAATTAGTACTTGTTTGGCTGGCTTAAGATGTTTCTTTCGCAAAGACTGTTTTTTAAATAGTTGCGTTATTTGTAACAGTTTAAGCAGGACAATAATGTATACATGCCTTTGCAGTCAGCTTTTATGGACTTTTCCAGATGCATTTGTTACAATAAAATATATTGTCAAAATAGTTTTCTATATAGAACAAAGGGGGTAAGCGGCGTTTGCCGGAGTATCATGGGAAAAAGTGAATTGCTTTATGTGATCAAACCGTCACAGCAGACAAAAGAAACTTTATTGCAGTTATTAGCCGACCACAAGGAAGTACAGTTTGTTTCCCTGATGGGTGTGGACTTGGCAGGAAACGATACGGATGAAAAGATTCCGGTCAATATTTTTTTGCATGATATCGACAAATTCCTCACTGGCAGCGCGGCCCAGACCGACGGTTCTTCCGTGGTGCTGCCCGGTATCGCTACTTTAAATGATGCCCGTGTGGACATGGAAGTGGACCGGGACGTCAACTGGTATGTAGATTACAACTATGAGCATTTCGATGAAAAGGGCAGGATGGTAGGAACTCTCCGCATGCCCTGTTTCCTGACCCATAACGGCGATTACGTGGACTCCCGGTCTTTATTGAAGAAATCTCTGCAGTATGTGGAAGAAGAGATTCTGGCCCTTCTGAAAAAATACCCCCATATGCCGGGACTGGAAAACATAGATGTTGACGAGATCGACCACCTGATTTTCACCACGGCTACGGAACTGGAATTCTGGGTAAAATCTCCCCGGGAGAATTCCCCCATTGAAGCATTGTCCTCCTCCCAGGTGATGCAGGAAATGTACTGGCAGCGTACCCGCGGCAACGTGCGCACGGCGCTGGAGCAGACCATTGAGATGCTGGAACTGTACGGGCTGGAACCGGAAATGGGCCACAAGGAATGCGGCGGCGTTAAAGGTCAGATGGATGCTTCCGGCCACATGACCCATATCAACGAACAGCTGGAAGTGGACTGGAAATATAATGTAGGATTACAGACGGCGGATAATGAGATACTGGCCCGTATCGTTGTAAAAGAGATTTTCCGCCAGAACGGCCTGGACATCTCCTTCCAGGCGAAACCCATTCCCGGTGTGGCAGGCAGCGGCGAGCACACCCATGTGGGTATTGCCGCCAAAATGCGGAACGGGAAGGTTGTGAACCTGTTTGCTCCTTCAGACATGTATAAGGATTTTCTGTCCGCCATCGGCTACGGGGCGGTCATGGGGATCATGAAGAATTACGAAGCGGTGAACCCCTTTATTTCCGCAACCACTGATGCCTTCAACCGACTGAAGCCGGGCTTTGAAGCACCGGTCTGCGTTGTGACCTCTCTGGGCCTGGCGCCGGACATCCCATCCCGGAACCGTACCATTTTGGCCGGCCTGATCCGGGATTTGGATAACCCGCTGGCAACCCGTATCGAGATGCGTTCCCCGAATCCTTACACGAATACATATATCGCCATTGCGGCATTCTATCTGGCGGCCCTGGACGGCATCAAGGCCTGTGTGACCAGTAAGAAATCGCTGGCTCAGTTAGAAAAGGAAATTTCCAAAAAAGCAGGACAGAAAGGCTTCTATTTGGAAAAAGACAGGGAATACCGTACGGAAGCAGACGTATTTGAAGATTTTACAGCGGAAGAGCGCAGCAAGCTGTTCGGCGCACCGCCTGCCACCGTCTGGGAAAATATTCAGAACTGGGCTAAATATCCGGAAAAGAAAAAGGTCATCATGGAAGGCGGCATCTTTGATGAAGCAGTGATTAATTCCTTTGCGGAGGGCGCCATGATCCGCTGGAGGACGGAACTGCTGAACCGGCTGATTCCGGAAGTCCGGGCCGATGTGATCGCGGCGAAAAAACTGCATGATGCCGGTACCGGGACTGCCTTTGACAATGCCATCTGGAAAAAGATCCAGGCTGTGCGCAATAAACTGGCGAAGGATTCTGCAAAGGAAAACAGTATTTTTACTGAAATTAAAAATGCTATTGAAGCCGGTGATTACGATGCTGTATCTGCAAAGTTTTTGGAGATGCAGAAACTTAAAGACCAACTCTATGCGCTGTATCACGACTACAAACAGAATATTATTGACTGACGGTCGCGATTCAAATAGTGAAAGATTATTATTTTTATAGAAAGAGGATTTTACCGAAAATATATTCCTGAACAACATATTTTCCTGTTAATTTTATTTGTATTGTGAACTTTGTGAAATTTTCTTCGGGGAGTTGTTGTCTTATAAGAAGACATGTGGTAAAATACAACAAGTATTGACTGGAGATTCTTTTTCAAAAGATTTTTTTGGAAAAAATAGATACCGTATTTTAGGAGGATGACAATGAATTTTGCGTTTACGGAAGAACAGCTCGAACTGCAGGAAGTAGTGCGCGAGTTTGTGGAAAAAGAGATAACTCCCATTGCAGGGGAAATGGATGCGGAAAACGCAACCCGTCCTGAACTGTTTAAAATGGCTGCCGACATCGGACTGCTGAATGTTATCGTTCCTGAAGAATACGGTGGATTAGGTTTAGACAGCGTGACTGTTGCCATGATGTATGAAGAACTGGGAAAGGGCTGTGCCGGTGTGGCTACTTCCATGGCTGCCAATGCCCTGGCAACGGCTCCGGTACTGCTTGCGGGCAACGACGACCAGAAACGCATGTGGTGTGACGTTCTGAACGAGGGCGGTCTGGCTGCCTTTGCCCTGACGGAACCCGGCGCCGGTTCGGATGCCGGCAGCGTTTCCACCCGTGCTGTCCATGACAAGGAAAAGAAAACGTATACGTTGAACGGTACCAAAGCTTTTATCACCAACGGCGGTATTGCGGACATTTACCTGATTTTTGCCAATACCCGTAAAGACGGCGGTATCCGCGGCCTGACCGCGTTTATCGTGCCGAAGGGAACGCCCGGCTTTAAAGTTGGCCGCAAGGAAGACAAGATGGGCATTCGTCCTTCCAATACCTGCGAACTGATTTTGGATAATGTAGTAATTCCCGAAAGCAACCGGGTAGGCCGGGAAGGTCAGGGTTTCCGTATTGCCATGGAAACGTTGGATTCCGCTCGTCCCTTTGTTGCCGCGATTTCCGTGGGCCTGGCCCAGGCAGCGCTGGATGTTGCGGTTGCTTATGCAAAAGAACGCAAGCAGTTCGGGCAGCCCATCGCGTCTTTTGAAATGGTCCAGGAAATGGTTGCGGACATGGCCATGAAGATCGAAGCGGCCCGCCTGCTGGTTTACCGTGCCTGTGCTATGCGTGACGAAGGCGTTGTGTTTACCAAGGAAGCTGCGATGGCCAAATGCTTTGCAGCGGATGCTGCCATGGAAGTTACTACCAATGCTGTTCAGATTATGGGCGGCTACGGTTACTCCAAAGAAAATTCGGCTGAGAAGCGTATGCGCGATGCCAAGATCATGCAGATTTACGAAGGGACCAACCAGATCCAGCGTCTGGTCATTGCCAATAAGGTTATGTATTAATTGTATGCTGCTGCCCCGTTGCCTGCTGACAGGCAGCGGGGTTTTTGTTATAATGTTGTATAAAGGATTGCTGAATTGTAATGGTTGCAGCAATTCCTGAACAGGTTTTTGGGAGCCGCTATGATTTTATTATGGTTATCGCTGTTGGTGCTGTTCCTTGACAGGGTCACGAAGATGGCGATAGTTTCAAAAATGACGGAAGGCGAAAGCATCCCGGTTTTTGAAAACTTTTTTCATATTACTTATGTTTTGAATCCGGGCGCCGCATTTGGTATGCTGCCCCATAACCGGTCTTTTTTTCTGGCAATCGGTATTGCTGCTGTTGCTGCAATCTGGTGGATGCGGAGGGATATACTGGCAGAAGGTTGGCGGATACGAAGCGGAACGGCCTTGTTTCTGGGAGGCACCCTGGGAAACCTTTGGGACAGGGTACAGACCGGGCTGGTCATCGATTTTCTGGATTTCCGGATATGGCCGGTGTTTAATGTGGCGGATATTGCGATCTGTATTGGAGTGGGACTGATTTTATGGGGCATGATACAGAACGGGTTTCTGGAAAAATGAATGAAACGGATACCCCTGTTGCCAGAGGTACCTGGAATGATAACGGGGATGAACCGGATATTGCCATGCAGGAATCGGAAGATGTGCGTCTGGTAACCGCAGATTCCGCAGACTCCGGAAAACGGGCTGATGTTTATTTTGCTGAAATTCTGGAGAGTACACGTTCCCATATCCAGATATTACTGAATGAAGGCCGTGTTTCCAAGGGAAACAAACCGATCAAGCCGAATTATAAGATCAGGGCAGGCGATGTGTTTCAGGTAGTATTGCCTAGACCTGTTCCTCTGGAGGCAGAACCGGAAAATATTCCGCTGGACATCATTTATGAAGATGATGACGTAATTGTGCTCAACAAACCCAGGGGTATGGTAGTGCATCCGGCGCCGGGGCATTATACCGGGACGCTGGTCAATGCGCTGCTGTTCCATTGTAAGAATCTGTCGGGCATCAATGGGGTGATACGCCCCGGTATCGTACACCGGCTGGATAAGGACACCAGCGGTATCATGATCGTTGCCAAAAACGATGAGGCCCATGTGTCCCTGTCAAAACAGATTCAGGATAAAACGGCAAAACGTACGTATCTTTGTATTGTCCGCGGCAATGTGAAAGCTGAC
>JAFZIG010000106.1 GCA_017554485.1 Acidaminococcaceae bacterium
CAAACAAGATCCGCGTTCCTGTATGGAGAAAGCAAAACCAGGTCTTTTTCGGAAAAAGTTACACCGTTTTGCGTTTTCATATTCTCAGCATCTGACGCATTGCGCAGAAACTGATTACGCAAAACCTGCAACTGTTCTGCCGCTTCGCTTGCCGATTCTGCTTCTGCAAAAGGCAGTGAGTGCACTTCCACGTTCCACCCCATCTGTTTCAGCAAATCGTAACGGCGGGGAGATCCGGAAGCTAATATAATGTTCATAATAGTTGCACCTTCAACATCGGGATTCTGATAATGATAAGGTGTAAAATGATTAATAATTGGAAATCATTACACACTAAACCAATTATATTTTACCACATTCGGCGCTGAATGTTACCTATTATTTACAAAAAAATAATCCTCTCTGAGGTTTTTTACCAAAGAGAGGATATGTGCCTGTTTAATCTGCCGCATGCCAGGCAATTGCCTCTTGGGGTGCAAGGGGTTTGCTGAAATAATAGCCCTGTATGGTATCTGCGCCGAATTCTTTCAGGCGTTCATACTGCCAGTTGGTTTCGACACCCTCTACCACCATGCCCTTACCCAGATCGTGGGACAGGTTGATGACATCCCTGATAATCAAATCGTTACCTTCCACCAGATAGTTGTTTACAAGGGTTCTGTCCAGCTTGATGGTCTCTACCGGGATATATGTCAGATATCCCAGCGAAGAGAAACCGGTTCCGAAGTCGTCCATGACCAGGCGAATGCCTGCCTTACGGAAGCGATCCAATAATATTTCAGCATGGGTCGTCTTGTCCAGGAACACGCTTTCTGTAATTTCAATTTCCAGTAAGCTGGAAGGAATATTATAACGGCGCAACAGGTCTTCCAGGAAGGGAATATATTCCGAGTCGCTGACCTGCCGGCTGGAGTAATTGAGAGATACAGGCTGCAGCCGGTAACCCAGTCCTCTCCACAAGGCAAGCTGCCGGATGGTGAGTTCCGTCGTGATACGCCCCAGCCGCCAGATCCAGCCGTTCTTTTCCGCTACAGGGATAAACTGGGCAGGGCCGAATTTGGAATCTTTCATGCGTACCAAGGCCTCATAGCCGTTGACCACTTTTGTCTTAGTATCGACCTTGGGCTGGTAAAGCATATATAACTTGTCGTTTTCGATGGCATCCAGCAGGCTCTCGCTGATGGTATGCTCTTCGGCAGCCTTGTTCTTCAGATCTTCCGAATAGACAAAGACCTGGTTCTTGCCACGGCGGCGCGCTTCATCCATAGCGTCCTCGGCGTTGGCGATCAGGTGTTCCGGTTCGTCTTCACCATTTGGCAGGGCAATGCCCACGCTGGCACTGAGCTTTAAGAAAATCTTGTCCAGGATGATCGGCTCCTGGAAAGCTTTCAGGATATCCCGTACAGCGGCATGATTCGGAGTCAGAAGTTCATCAGGCATGAGGAAGAGAAATTCATCGCCGGCAAAACGGATCAGTTCCATATGCCGCTGGCCTGCGATGGTTTTCAGACGTTCCGTCAGGATCAGCAGTACCCTGTCCGCTGTCTGTGTCCCGTAGGTACTGTTAACGTTACGGAATCCGTCGATGTCGGCCATGACGATGCTGACATCTGTTGAATTTCGCATGAGCTTGGAAAGCAGCGGCACAGCCAGATGACGCCGCCAGATCCGGAGATCCGCGTCGTGGGTGATTTCATAATCCAGCAGTTCTTTTTCATCTTCCACTTCCCGCTTCAGATAATAAATGCAATTGTCACGATGGTTGAAACCGTTATAAATTGCTTTGGCCATTTGCTTACATGAATCGTATCCACAACTGGAACAGTTGATTTTGCGGGAAGCTTCCGTATATTTGCGCATGGAAATGAAAATTTTCTCCAGATCCGCCTCCAACGGTTCCAGCACAAGACAGTTTGCCGAACGGTCAGTATAACGACGCAGGTAATCATCCAGACGCAAGCCGGCAAACTGTTTATTCAGCGCAGCCAGCCTTTCTTCCGGGGAAAGTTTCCGGGACCAGGCATTGTTCTTTTCGTTATTCTTAACGCTTTCGCGAATCTTCAGCAGGTTGTAAAGCGCTTTGTCTGTAGAGGCCATAGCCAAATCTACCGCTGTACCGCAGATGCAGCCCTTTTCGCAGTTCAGCGCGTCGATCATGAAGAAGGGAGTTTCGCCCTCAGCAATCAGCTTCGCGTTTTTATCCAGATAGCGGTACATGCGTTTTTCGCCGCTGATTTCGCGAATAAACGCTTCCTCACCTACCAGCCATCTGACATTTTCCATCAGGCCGCCCGGCGTAGGATAATAAGCGCCCAAACCGTATTGGATCTCGTCCTCGATAGGTTCGCCGTCGATATTGTGTTCTTTCACATATTGCATCAGGTGCTCGAAAGTGACATTATAATGGACAAAACCAATGTTTACGGGATCATCGATTTCCAGTTTTTTGGCAATACAGGGACTGATAAAAGCAAATTTATCCGTGATTCCCATTTCTTTCCGGGCATAAATGGCAGCGCACATCAGCGGGCTCTGTACCGGGAAAAGCTTCGGCAACAACTCCGGATGGTATTTTTCGATATAAGCCACCACAGCGGGACAGGGCTGAGAGATGCCGCCCTTGAAGCCGTACTTTTTAATATAATTAATGTAACCCCAGGTAGTAATATCTGCACCGAAAGAAACATTGATAAAACGTTTTACACCAAGTTTTTTCAGACCGCCCAGAATCCGGCCGTATTCTTCCGGATAATTGGCTTTAAATGCAGGCGCTATGAGAACGGAAATGCTTTCGCCCTGCAGCAGGTCTTCAAAGAATGCATCGGTATCGTCGCGCCAGGAACGGGCCTCGTGGTCGCAGGCATCAAAACAGGCGCCGCAGACGATACAGCGTTTCGGATCCACATTGATGCGGGAGATGCCGCATTCGTCTGGCTCTGTAGAAATACAGGCGCCGACACAGCTGCAGACCTTAATACACTTATTGCAGCCTACACAGTTTTTATTGGTGTACACTAACGATAACGTTTTACTGAAAGGTTTCATCACGGATTACCCCTTTGGAGAATTTTTGTCTATATGGTTATACCGGGAAAGGGTTTATTGCTGTTTATAAATTTCAGAACATGATAGAATCAGAAAACTAAATATCCGCATTTAATTATAAAGCAATATAGGCAATAATACAAGAAAATATAACCCGAAATTACAAAAAATCCCCTCTTCTATCAAAAAAAGAGAGGATTTTACTTAAAAATAATATACTTATTAAAACTATATTATATTAACCTTTAAAAGCAATAAAAATAGTGTTGCGTTTTACGTCAGAAAGAATGTTCGTGATGCTTTTAACTTTTGGGAATGGTTCCAATAATTTCTAAAGCGACTCATTTTTTCTTAAAAGCAACCTGCTTCGGTCCTACGCTTACCACATCTTCCGGAATAATCACATCATCAAAACTGATACCGCGGGTATGCAGTGTATGACACCATTCATGTTCGTTCCGGTGCAGAAAGCCAAGCATTACAATGGGTATCCAGCTGTAAATAAAAATAGGATATGCAAAAAGATACAGCCAGGATTTAAAGGAAGCGCGGATCTTCCAGAGCACTGCTACCGGGAAAATATACTGGCCAACGCCGATGATCTGCCAAACCTGGATGGGCAGCACTTCGTATAAAACATTGGTATAAAAGGGCACGAGATTATAAAGATAGGTACAGAAAACAAAGAACGTAGACAGCAGAAGAAAATATGGCTGCACAAGGTTAATCATACCGTCCAGCACCACGATGTTGTGTTCAGTGATGCCTTTCCAGAACATTTTGGGGATATAACGGTTGGCCACGTCGAAATGTCCCTGTGCCCAGCGTTTACGCTGGTTCCATGCCGCTTTAAAGGTCAGAGGCTTTTCATCGTAGATTACTGCATCATGAGCCCAGGTGGTGGGAATGTTTTCCATCAGGGCCTTCATGGTGAATTCCATGTCTTCCGTCAGGCAGGTGGCGCCCCAGCCGTACTGTTTCAGGAGTTTGGTGTCGATGCACATGCCGGTACCGCCTAACACGCAGGACAGTCCGATATTATATTTTGCGAGATGCCAGATGTGGTTTACGATCCAGAAGGAAATGGCAAACATGCCGGACACCCAGGTGTCTTCCGGATTTTTGGAGTCAAGATAACCCTGAATCAGGCGTTCCCCGCTGCACAGGTGGTTGTTCATGATCTTCAGGAAATCCGGATGTACCAGATTGTCCGCGTCAAAGACGCATACCGCGTCATACTCCCGCTCCAGATGGAACAAACGGTTGAACATCCATTCCATGGCAAATCCTTTGCCTCTGCCGGTTTCGCTGAACCGTTCGTAAACGATGGCGCCGGCATTGCGGGCTACCTCGGCAGTTTGATCCACACAGTTATCAGCTACAACAAAAATGTCGTACAGCTTTTCGGAGTAGTTTAACTGCTTCAGATTCTCAACCAGCTGGGCGATGACCTGCTGCTCGTTATGGGCGCAGACGATCAGCGCGAAGGTACTCTTTTCCGGAAACTGCTTCGTCTCTTTCATTTTTCCGAAGAGCCCGAACCAGGAAACAACAAAATAATAAATCGTAAAAAATACAATGATCAATTGCAGTGGGATCATCACCACATCGTAATTAAAATGCATTTGGACCTATGCACCTTACCCTTTCCTTTTTGTTATAAAAAATCAAAAGGCTGCGCTGGACAGGCAGCAACCTCTTTGAATAATTCTTATTGCTCTTTCACAAATAACAGGCAGTACACCGAGTTGATCACACCAGCGATAAAGTAAGTAAACATACCTGCAAAAGGCCAGCCGGAAGGGCGCTGCCATAACAGATACATGCCAAATAAAGCGGCTAATATAACCGGATAGCGGTACATGGGATTGCCTTTTCCCTTGAAGTCGGGAAACTTTACGTTGCTATACATGATGATAGCGATTGCAAGCGTCATGATGCCGGCCGCAAAGGGCGTAAAGTGAAAACCCGAAATGACATAGGTAGCAATACAGCAGGCGCCTGCCGGAATGGGCATGCCCTGAAAATACCCGTGCACCACTGAAGTATTTACATTAAAACGCGCCAGGCGCATAGCGCCAAAAAATGTGAACAATCCGGCGATTATTTTACCCCACAAGCCCAGGCCTGTCAAGGCATACTGATAAATTAAAATAGCGGGGGCCACACCGAAGGCTCCCAGGTCGCAAAGTGAATCCAACTCCACACCGAAAGGCCCGGAAACACCCAGGGCGCGGGCCGCCCTTCCGTCCAGTGAATCTGCCACCACGGACAGGATAATACAAATCGCTGCAAGGAAATAATTCTGTTCCTGTGTATAAAAAATGGAAAAAACTCCCAACACTAAGCTGATACCGCTGATGGTGTTAGGAACGATGCGCTTGTAATTCACGCTGATTTCCTCCCGGATTTTGTAATGCTATTGGCAATACACAGATATTTCAAGCCCTTATGTTATGCGTTAGTACGACCTAAAACCGTAATGCCGCCTTTCACTTTGTCACCCTTTTTACAGAGGATTTCTACATTGACAGGCACTACCAGTTCCGTGCAGGAACCGAATTTGATCATGCCGTATACTTCTCCCTGATCCAGATGATTGCCTAAATTGACCCAGTTATCGATACGCCGCGCCAATATACCGGCAATCTGGATGACCAAAATTTTCATACGGTCATTTTCAATGCCCATGGC
>JAFZIG010000107.1 GCA_017554485.1 Acidaminococcaceae bacterium
CGTCTAATACTACACCGGTATGAAAGTCGCGGGATGCCTGCCACTGTTCGTAATTCATGGCCACGTTCAGGGAACGCAGCAGGTTGGCGTTATGCAAATTGAGTTCTTCTATCGCATTCTCTGCCGCCGCATGGAACCCCTGACGGATCCAGACGGTAGACGCGAAAGCGATGAGGGATACCAGCCACAGCCATACCTGGGTGGCTTTGCCCAGCCGCGCTTCCTTATCGTTACGCAGCAGGAACAGGAACAGCAGGGATCCCAGCAGAGACCAGATGACGAAGATAAGATAGGATTCCGTGGACAGGGAATCCTTGAACAAGTAGGCGCTGAGCAGGACAGCGGCCGCCGTACCGGCCATGCCGGTCATTTTGATCGTCCGGTCCCCTGCCTTCTTAGCGCAGCGGTAAGCCGTAAAGGATGTGTAACCGTATACAATGGTGGCACCGATGGTGGTCACGTCCACGATCCAGGCAACGGCGGTACGGCCCAGGAACGGAACTGGCAATGAGAGCGCCAAGATAAACAGCACTGCGTGCCAGGGAACGCCCTGCCCGTTCAGTCTGCCGAACCATGCGGGCAGCATCCGGTCCTCGGCCATGGAATACAACAGGCGGCTTGCGGCCACATAGTTGCCCAGGATGCCGGTAAAGATAGCGGCCAGTACCGTAACACCGATCAGGTACAGGCCGGTCTCTCCCAAAAGGGAACGGACAGCAAAAAAGGTGGGCAGGCTCTTCATGCCGTACATGAATTTCAGGTCGTTCATATAACTGTACCAGGTGGTATGGGTGCGGTCCGGCAGCACGGAAGCTGCCACGATCGTGGTCATAATATAGGCCAGGGCAGCGGTGATAATTGCCACTACAAAAACGGACAGAGTCTTTTTCACCGGAAAACGGAATTCCTGGGCAGAGTGGGAAATGGATTCAAAGCCCACAAAGGCCCAGGGCGCCAGCGCGACGATCCCCAACGTACCCATCAGCGGCGTATTCTTTGGGGAAAAGGCCGGCGCATAATGATTCAGGTTGCCGCCATAGCGGGACATGGCAGTCCCAAAAGCGATACAGACGCCCGCAAACAGGACCAAAGCCAGGATGATCTGCACCCGCGCCGTCCATTTGCCGCCACCCACACAGACCAGGGCGAACACTGCCAGGGCGGCCATGGCCAGCAGCACCTCGCCTAAATACACTTCGTAGCCTGCCACGGTGTAATATAAGCCGAACTGCAGGGCGCCCCGAAGCAGCCGCCGGCCCAGCAGGGCAATGGCCGTGGCGTTGGCCCAGACGATGGAGATGTAGGTCAGCATCAGGAACCAGGCGCTGAGGAAACCGTGGTCGTAACCCAGTTCGTTTTTCGTATAGGTAAACGCGCCACCGGCGTCCGGATAGCGCTGCATCATGTAATGGTAATTCACGCCGATGAGGATCATGATTGCCGCGCCGATGAACATGGCCAGCACCGTTCCCAGTGGCCCGGCCACAGGCAGGAACAGGTTACCGGGCATGACGAAAGCACCCCAGCCTACCGCGCAGCCAAAGGCCAGCGCCCAGGCTCCCAACGGGGACAGGTAACGCCGCAGTCCGGGCTGGCTGCATTGCAGGTTCTCTTGTTTATCTGTCATATGAAAGATTCCTCTCTTATGCCCGCACATCTTCCTGTGATGCGGGCAGATTATATTACGGGCAGGCTGTATAAAGGTTAAACCCACCTAAATATACCATTGGTTTTAATGTATCAGGTTCTCCAATGCGGCAAACAGCACGTCATGCAAAACAATTCTGAATTCTGTACTAATTAAAAACTTATTATGTTATTATACCATATCCGCAGTTTGTAATACTATATAAATAAAGTAAAAATGTAAAAAATCCGGAGTATGAAGTCCGGATTCTTTACATTTTTTATTAATTAGTCTTGAAAACCTGCTTCCCTTTTGTAACCGGTGAACTGATGGGCATCTGCATCGCCTGCAACAGAGTTGCGATATCCGTTTTTCCGCGAAGGTAAACTGAATCTGTTTCCTGTTCAGCTCTCCTGATCATAAAACGTATATGTATTCTTTCCATTAGTCTTAGATTCATACATGGCCGCATCGCCTTTTTTCAGCAGCGATTCCATATCGCCCGCCTGGGTTCCGTGCACAATGCCCACGCTGACAGTGACAG
>JAFZIG010000108.1 GCA_017554485.1 Acidaminococcaceae bacterium
AGATACGCTTAAACGGATACTTATACTTAATGCCGACGACTTTGGCCGCCACCCGCTGATCAACCGTTCCGTAGAAGAAGGAGTGAAACGCGGATGCCTGCGTTCGGCAAGCCTTATGCCCGGCGAGCCCTGTTTTGACGAGGCGGTGCAACTGGCGAAACGCTGCCCTGAACTGGGGGTAGGCGTGCATTTAACATTGGTAAACGGCAAGCCTGTGCTGCCGGCGGAGGACATTCCCTCACTGGTTGCCGCAAATGGTATGTTTTATGCAGACTACATTTCTTTTATCAGGGCATATCTGACGAAGCGGATCCGCCTGACGGATATACGCCGTGAACTTGGCGCCCAGCTGGACAAAGTCATAGCGGCGGGCATTATGCCAACTCATGCGGACAGCCACGAGCATCTTCATGTCATGCCGGGAATTTTCCCAACCGTGCTGGATCTGCTGGAAGCCCGTAACATCCGGCGCATACGCGTCCCAAAACTCCGCGGCAGTTGGAGTGAATTTTTGAGCGGCGGACCGGGCCCGGCAGTGGGCCGCCTGGGGCTTTGGAGCCTGAGTGCCCTGGCCAGGCGGATGGCCCGGCGCCGGCGTTTTGGCGTGCCTGACTTTTTTGCCGGAAAAGTAGAAGGTTCGGAAGTAGATGAAACGTTCCTGCTGCAACTTGCCGCCGAATTTCCTCCCGGGGTGACCGAAGTCATGCTTCATCCCGGACTGGACAATGCCATGTTGGAAAAGGCCAGCGGCTGGCATCATGATTACGAAACCGAATATAAGGCGGTCTGTTCGCCGGCTCTGTTGGAACGGCTTTCTGCTGCGGGCATAACACCCGGTAATTTCTTATCCGTTACCGGTTCCCGGTAATAATACCCGCCTGGATTTCAGCAACGAATTATGAATTTTCATAATTCATTGCTGTTTTTTTTGAAAATCTTTCTTTAATAATATTGACCAAAACTGTTACAAACTTTATAATATATATGTTTATGCTTGTTTTCAGTAACCCATTATTATAGTTTACGTTTTTTACAAAAACGTAAAAGGTAAGAGAAAGTGTAAGAGTATAGGAGGAAAAAAGATGAAAAGTTACACAATGGACCTGGGCGGCAGACCTCTGACGCTGGAATTCGGCGAAGTCTGCAAACAGGCCAACGGCGGTCTGCTGGTACGCTACGGTGATACGGTGGTAGTAGTGGCCGCAACGGGGACCAAGACCCCTCGTGAAGGCGTGGATTTCTTCCCGCTGACAGTTGATTTCGAAGAAAAGATGTATGCGGTAGGCAAAATCCCGGGAGGCTTTATTAAACGGGAAGGCCGTCCTAGCACCCACGCAGTGCTGACCAGCCGTCTGATCGACCGTCCCATCCGTCCCATGTTCCCGGAAGGCTACCGGAATGACGTGCAGATCGTGGCGACCCCGGTTTCCGTAGATCCCGACAACGCGCCGGATATCCCGGGCATGATCGGCGCTTCGGCAGCTTTGTGTGTGTCCGATATTCCCTTTGAAGGGCCCATCGCCGGTGTGCGCGTAGGCCTGATTGACGGGAAGTACATTATCAACCCGACCGTTGAACAGTTCAAGGTAAGCCGCCTGAACCTGGCGGTTGCCGGTACCACGGACGCGATCCTGATGGTAGAAGCAGGCTGCAAGGAAATTTCCGAACAGGAAATGCTGGACGCGATTTTCTTTGCCCATGAGAATATCAAAAAGATCTGTGAGTTTATCAGCGGCATCCAGGCTGAAATCGGCAAGCCGAAAATGGAAGTGCCCAAGTACAATCCGCCGGAGGAACTGGTAAAAGAAATCGAAGAGTTCGGCGCGGAAAAACTGAAAGCGGCCCTTATGGACGCCAATAAACTGCAGCGTGAAGAAAACGTAGACCGGATCAAGAAAGAAATCGCGGAAGCGTTTATCGAAAAATATCCGGAAAACGGTACCGATGTTGCTTATATTACCCAGAAGCTGGTTAAGAAAATCGTTCGCCGCACCATCGCGGTTGACAAGATCCGTCCGGACGGACGGGCAGTAGATGAAGTTCGCCCGGTTACCTGCCGTGTGGGCCTGCTGCCCCGAGTACACGGTTCCTCGCTCTTCACCCGCGGCCAGACCCAAATTATGAACGCTTGCACCCTGGCGCCCCTGCGCGACGCACAGGTCATCGAAGGCCTGGGACCGGAAGAGATGCAGCGTTACATCCACCATTACAATTTCCCGCCGTACTCCGTAGGCGAGACCAAACCCCTGCGCAGCCCCGGCCGTCGTGAAATTGGTCATGGCGCCCTGGCAGAACGGGCATTGCTGCCGGTGATTCCTTCCGAAGACGATTTCCCGTACACCCTGCGCCTGGTTTCCGAAGTACTGGAATCCAACGGTTCTTCTTCCATGGGCTCCGTTTGCGCCAGCACCCTGTCCCTGATGGACGCGGGCGTGCCGATTAAGGCGCCTGTTGCCGGTGTGGCTATGGGCCTGGTGAAAGACGGTGACTTCTTTACCATCCTGACCGATATCCAGGGCCTGGAAGACGCGCTGGGCGACATGGACTTCAAGGTGGCTGGCACGGAAAATGGTATCACGGCCATGCAGATGGATATGAAGATCGACGGCATCAACCGCGAAATCTTCGAGCAGGCGCTGGCACAGGCCAAACGCGGCCGTGAATTCATCATGGGCAAGATGATGGAATGCATCAGCGAACCCCGCAAGTCCCTGTCCAGATGGGCTCCGAAAATTACCACCATCACCGTGGATCCGGAAAAGATTGCCAAGATCATCGGGCCTGGCGGTAAGACCATCAAGAAGATTGTGGAAGATACCGGCGCCAAGATCGATATTGAAGATTCCGGCAAGGTTTATATTGCTTCCCCGGATTCCGACGCCATTGAAAAGGCCATCAAAGCCATTGACGGTATCACGGCTGAAGCGGAAGTGGGTAAAACCTATACCGGCAAAGTGACCCGCATCATGAATTTCGGCGCCTTTGTGGAAATCCTGCCCGGCAAGGAAGGTATGGTGCATATTTCCCAGCTTTCTACCGAACGGGTGGAAAAGGTGGAAGATGTGGTTTCCGTCGGCGATGAAATCGCGGTAAAATGCGTGGAAATCGACAGCAAGGGCCGCATCAACCTGTCCCGCAAGGCAGTTTTGCAGGGAAAATAATTCAATAAATCATATCACGCGGTTTGCGAAAGCAGGCCGCTTTTTTTATGCTTTAGCTGGGGAGACGAATCCGTAAGGATTTGTCTCAAAAACCACCTGCTACGCAGGTGTGATTTCTGCTTAAGCAAAAGGGCAACATCCTTCTTGTATTATAATGAA
>JAFZIG010000109.1 GCA_017554485.1 Acidaminococcaceae bacterium
CGGCGATCACCTGGGCTGCGCCTATGAACTGGCGAAACAGTGCGATGCCCTGATCATCACCACGGCGGAAATCGCCGGCCAGGCAGCGGAGAACGGCTGCAAGGCCCACGCTATGCACGTTGGGGGGACGTATAAATTCCCCTTCGGCAAAGTCCGTCTGACCCCCGCTTTCCACGGCAGCGGCATCGCCGGCGGCCATGCCTGTGGCTTTATCATTGATTTCCACGGCACAAAGTTCTATTTTGCCGGCGATACATCCCTGTTCGGCGATATGAAGCTGCTCCAGGAACTGGATCCTTTCAAATACGCCCTGCTGCCCATCGGCGGCAACTTCACCATGGATCCGCAAGACGCCGCCAAAGCCGCCGCATTCTTAAAGGCTCCGGTGGTGATTCCCATCCACTACAACACCTGGCCCGTCATCGCCCAGGATCCGGAAGCTTATAAGGCTGATGTTGAAAAGAATGTACCGGGAACAAAAGTCATCCTGGTGGACCCGGGCGACACCCTGGAATGGGATTAACGTAACCCTGTTGAATGGAATGACTAAGCAGTTTGCCGCCTGTACCACCTGAACCGGAGCATCGGCGTCAAACCCGCAAAAACTGCGAGGGTAACTGAGCGAACTCAGTTACCCTCGATTTTTACTGTTTAAGTTGTTTTACGTTGTTTCCGTATCAGCCGGCTCCCTCTGTCTTTTTCCGTTTCTTCAGCACTTTCATAAGAAGCGGTGAGAAAGAGGACAGGATGCACATCGCTATCAGAATCCAGCAAATCGGAGTACTGAAGAGGATGCTGATATCATTGCCGGACAGGGTCAGGCTGCGGCGCAGACCGCGCTCCCCGATTGGTCCCAGGATCAGCGCCAGCACAACCGCTGCTGTGTTCAAATCCAGTTTCCGCATCAAGTAGCCGAAAAAGCCGAACAGGAACATGATGCCCACTTCCACGAAGCTGTTGTTAATGGCAAAAGAACCTACCACGCACAGCACGAACACGCAGGGGATCAGGATCGCGTCGGACAAACGGGAAATGTGCGCGAACAGGCGGCAGCCCCCCAGACCGATTAGCAGCATGAAGAACTGCGTGACCACGAAGCCTGCAAAGAAGGTGTAGGTCATCTCCGCATATTTGGTGAACAGCTCCGGTCCGGGCTGCAGGCCCTGGATGATCAGGCCGCCCATGAGCACGGCGGTAACGGATTCGCCGGGGATGCCCAGCGTCAGCGTAGGAATCAGGGAGCCTCCGGTTACCGCGTTATTGGCTGCTTCCGAAGCCGCCACACCTTCAATGGAACCTTTGCCGAACTCGTCTTTGCGTTTAGAAAACTTCTTGGCGGTATCGTACCCCAGGAAACAGGCAATAGAGGCGCCGGCACCGGGCAGAATACCGATGATATTCCCGATGATCCAGGAACGGATTACATGGGGAAAAATCTGGGCCAACTCTTTAGCCTTCAGAATCACGGAATCTTCAAAATCGATAACGTTGCCCCGCTCCTTGATGGCTTTTTCAATCAGCATGAACACCTGGGACATGGAGAACAGACCGATCATGGCGCAGGTCACATTGATACCATTATACAGAGCGTCGAAACCGAACATGTACCGTTCCACCCCTTCCATGGGATCCATGCCGATGGTGGACAGAACCAGGCCGAAAGCACCGGACATAAGGCCCTTGACCATAGAGCCGGAAGTCACACCCGCTATTATGGTAAGACCGAACAGTGCCAGCCAGAAATATTCCGGGCTGCCGAACTTCATGGCCAGCTGGGCTAACGCCGGTGCAAAGAAATACAGGGAAATACAGCTGAGCAGACCGCCAAAGAAGGAAGCGGTACAGGCCGTGCCCAGCGCTTTACCAGCCTTGCCTTTCAGGGTCAGCTGGTAACCGTCAATAGCCGTAGCAGCCGAAGCCGGCGTGCCCGGCGTGTGGATCAGGATGGCAGAAATGGAACCGCCGAAGATGGCGCCGCAATAAATGGCGCCTAACATAATCAGGCCGGTTTCCGGTTTCATGCCGAACGTCAGGGGCAGCAGCAGCGCCACGCCCATAGCAGCGGAAAGACCCGGCATACAGCCGATGACAATACCAATCGTTACGCCAAGGATCATCATGCCCATGTTCATAGGTGAAAACACATGCAAGAAACCGGCGGCCATCAATCCTAATGTATTCGCATCCATACGTAACAGCCTCCCCTCTTACAAGAATTCACCCAGTATCTCACCTTTGGGCAGCGGCACATTCAGGAACCAGCTGAAGGTAAAATACGTCAGGACAAGCATGACCAGCAACACCAGCGCCATGTACTTTTTGGGTATTTTGAAATATTGCAGACAGAACAGGATATAAATGAGGGACGCCACATAAAACCCAAAAAAGTACATCAGCACGAAGAACCCCAGGAAGGCCGCGAACATGGTCCAGAACTGTTTGGGCTGAAAGCCTTTGAACGTTTCCGACAGATCATTAATAACATGCCTGTCTTTCATATACTGCTTTACCATATCATACAGCCGGACAGTGGTCAGCAAAAACAGAAGACCGATGACAAAATAAGGATAATGGCGGGCGCCTTCCGGGAACTTCCCGGTCTCGTACTGGAAAAACGCGCAGAACAGGTACATGAAGACACAGATATAAAGATCGGTCCTTTTCATAAGAAACAACCTCGCGATCGAAATTACAAACAGCCATTAATAAAACCGGTCTGAAGCAGCCGTCCCACAGGCAGCCGCCTCAGCCGGCTTCAGTTTTTCAGTATAACCGTAACACAGAGGAAAGAAATCCGGTCACCGGAATCCTTTCAACCCGCATCGATCCGATTATTTGTCATACAATTTGGTAACTACGTTCTTGCAGAAATCCATCTGTTCTGCAATTAAAGCGCCCAGAGCCTTGCTGTCCTTGTAATCGGTAGCCATGCCGGCTTTCTGATGAGCTTCTTTAACCTTCGGATCATCCATGGTCTTCTTCATAGCGGTTTCATAGAATTTGATAATATTTTCCGGAGTGCCCTTGGGAGCTACCAGGGCGCGGGCAGAACCGTACCATTTGTTATAGTAGCCTAATTCGCCCAGGGTCGGAACGTCTTTCAGCAGCGGGTCGCGTTTTTCGGCAAACAGGCCTAACACGCGCAGTTCCGCTTTGTCACCGTTGATCAGCTTGGCAATATCGGCAACCTTGGCGCAGGAGAAGTCAACTTCGCCCTGGCGCAGGGCCAGCAGCTGGTCAGCAGTTCCGCCGTAAGGAACAGCCTTATACTGGAATTTGGCAGACTGTGCAAGCAACTGTGCCGCCGTATGGTTGGAAGCCTTAACGCCGTTGGTGGAAGCTTTCAGTACGCCGGGTTTTGCCTGTGCGTCAGCTACCAGTTCTTTCAGGGTTTTCCATTTTGCGTCTTTCTTAACTACAACAACACCGGTCTCGGTCAGATGGTTGCAGATGGGAACGATGCTCTTATCATTGAACGGAGCATTGGGCTGAATTGCCAGAGTGGTATAAGTGGGAAGGTTGATGAAACCGATGGTATATCCGTCAGGTTTCGCTTTGGTCAGTTCGGTCCAGCCAATCTTGCCGTCAGCACCGGGCTTGTTTTCAATAACCATGGTCTGGCCTACATACGGTTTGGCATTATTCAGCAGCAGGCGGGCGCCTGTATCCGTACCGGAACCGGCCTTATACGCGATAATGACTTTGACGTCCTTTGTGGGTTTCCATTCTTTGTTGGCATCAGCAGCCTTCTTGTCACCGCCGCCACCGCCGCCGCAGCCCGTCATCAAGACAGACGCCGCCAACATCAGGGAACCTGCTACAGCAAGAATTTTTTTCATAAGTTTCTCCTCCTTCATAAAATTCAATTTTACAAAATTATGCGGCTCATCCAAAACGTTCCGAATGAGCGCAAATTTTCTGTACAACCGATACCTTTACTATACTACAACTCCCTAAAACATTCAAGAAATTTTTACCCTATATATGAAAATGAAAATATTCCTTCATTCTTTGAAACAAAAAGAAAAACACATCCTGCAGCGGCGCCATGGCCGCAATACACGATGTGTTTAAAAATCTTCTTTTTTCAGCCTTTCCAGCGCTTCACGGGCAGCCTGCTGTTCCGATTCCTTTTTGGTCCGACCCTTGCCGCTGCCGTATTCCACGCCGTTGATAAAAACGCCGGAGGTAAAAATACGGTTATGTTCCGGTCCTTCAAAGTCCAGCATCTCGTACACGATATCATACTGAGCCTTATGCTGCAGCCGTTCCTGCAGCATGCTCTTGTAATCCCCCATCACCAGCTGGCCGTTGCAGACAGCGTTGATTTCTGCTTCCAGGAGCCCCAAAAGGTACTGCTGCGCCGCCGCAAAGCCCTGATCCAGGTAGTAAGCCCCTAAAACCGCTTCAAACGCGTCTGCCAGAATCGACGGTCTCCTGTTGCCGCCGGAAGACAGTTCTCCGTTGCCCATACGCAGGTAATTTCCCAAGCCTATGCGTTTTGCGCACTGGTACAGGGAAGCTTCGCATACCACCTGAGCACGAAGCTTGGTCATCCGACCCTCATCAAAATGAGGAAAATGTTCAAACATATAGGTGCTTACAATGAGGCCCAGCACGGAATCTCCCAAAAACTCCAGCCGCTCATTGTGTTCATTATGAGGATAATGCAAGGTCTCATGCGCATAAGAAGTATGTGTCAGGGCAAGATTCAGCAGTTCATACCGCTGCATCGTAATGCCCAGATTACTGCACAGTTCCTGGAGCTTTGCCCTGCGTTCCTCACTGATACGGGGCGGACCCGTAAATGCTTTCATGGTCAGTGTCTGCATGACGGTTACTCTTCGTATTTTTTAATCACGATAACTGCGTTATGACCGCCAAAGCCAAAATTGCTGGACATAGCAGCCCGGACATCCTGCTTTCTGGCTTCATTTGGAACGTAGTCCAGATCCATGCCATCCTCGGTATCCACCTCATGGTAATTCATAGTGGGCGGGATGATGCCATTCACAATCGTCAGCGTGGTCGCTACAGCTTCCATGCCGCCGGCGCCACCCAGCAGATGGCCAGTCATAGATTTATTGGAGCTCATAGGAACCTTGTAAGCCCGTTCGCCGAAAATCTTTTTGGCCGCAATAGTCTCATTCAGGTCGTTGCGGTGAGTGGAAGTCCCATGGGCATTGATGTAATCAATATCATCCGGAGCCATGCCCGCATCTTTAATGGCCGCTTCCATGCAGAGTGCAGGCATTATGCCCGCCGGATCGGGAGCCGTAATATGATAAGCGTCCGTATTCATGGCAAAACCTGCCAGTTCCGCATAAATATGGGCGCCCCGTTTTTTGGCGTGTTCCAGTTCTTCCAGAACAAGCACACCGCCGCCATCCCCCATGACGAAACCGCTGCGGGTCTTGTCGAAAGGACGGGAAGCCGCCTGAGGATTGTCATTGCTGTCGGTACACAGGGCTTTCATGTTTTCAAAGCCCGCAATGGCAATAGGATTAACAGCCGCTTCTACACCGCCCGCGATCATGGCATCCGCATCGCCGTACTGGATAGTACGGAAAGCGTCGCCGATGCAGTTAGTCCCCGTAGCGCAGGCTGTCACGATAGCCGTATTGGGTCCTTTCCAGCCTAACGCGATACCGACATGGGCTGCCGGCATATTGGGAATCTCCATGGGAATAAAGAAGGGACTGATGCGCCCCGGACCCTTTTCTCCGTATTTCAGGGATTGCTCCAGGAACGTCTGGATGCCGCCAATGCCAGTACCTACACACACGCCTAACCGAGCAGGGTCTTCCTGCGCCACGTCGATGCCGGCATCCGCAACTGCCTGCTTGGCCACAGCTACCGCATACTGGGCCACCCGGTCCATTTTACGGCCTTCTTTTTTATCTACATACTGGGTATAATCAAAGTCTTTGACTTCCCCGGCAATTTTCGTTTTTAATGCGGTAGTATCAAATGCCTTGATCGTATCGATACCGGATTTTCCGGCAATCAGATTATTCCAGAAAGTTTCCACATCGTTACCGATTGGTGTAACTACGCCTAACCCGGTAATTACTACGCGTTTCTTCAAAATTATCACCTCATAATTACTTGGAACTGCCAGTCAATAACCCGGAACTTCTGCCTGTCCGGATTATTATTACAATTCCTTTTAGCTTTCAATCGCTGCAATTTCTTCTTTTAGACGCCGGAATATTTCCTTTACCGGCAGGATCTCATGGATCTTCCACATATGGGCCCCGGTAAAAATCAGACCCGTCTCCACATCGCCCTGCTGTGCCCTGGACAAAGCGCGGATGATGCAGAACTGGTGGGTACAATGCTTCAGGCAGGCATCACAGGTAATCGGCAAAGGCGCCCTGCCTTCCAGGGAAAGCTGTGCGAAAGGACTGCGGATAGCGCGGCCCTTGTAACCTACCGGACTGTCGATCTGCACAACATCTTCTTTGACCATCTTAAGGTACATTTCTTTCAGGAAGCGGGCGCCGTTGGATTCCTCGCTGGCCGCAAAGCGGCTTCCCATCTGCACACCATTGGCTCCCAGCTTCAGCAAGTCTACGATGTCCTGCCCGCAGGTGGCACCGCCGGCCGCGATAACAGGAATGTTCACTGCTTTTACGATATCCGGCAGGATCTCTTTAATTGACTGCTGTGTACCCAGATGACCGCCTGCTTCCGTGCCTTCCACCACTATAGCGGAAGCCCCCAGCTTCTCGGAAATCTTTGCCAGCTTGACAGACGATACAATCGGCACTACCGCCACATTATATTCCCTGCCCACAGCAAAAATATCTCTTGAAAAACCGGCGCCGGCTACGATCAGATCCACGCCTTCCTGCGCGGCAGTCACGATTAAGTTTTTAAATGCGCGCGCCGCAACCATACAGTTGATGCCAATGATACCTTTGCCGTTTGTCAGTTTACGGGCAAGGCGGATCTCCGTCCGTAATTCCTGCTCCTCCATTCCGGAAGCAGCAATCAGGCCGATTCCCCCTTCATTGGCTACCGCAGAAGCCAGTCGTGCCGTTGATAATCTAATTGCCATACCGCCCTGGATAATCGGAACCTGCGCAACTAAATTCCCTATTTTAAGCACTGGTAATTTCAACAGATATCCCCCATTTCAGGAAACAAAATTCGATCCATAAAAACAATACAGTTTTCAGGGATGCCCTGACCAGGGCATCCCCGGACTGATCGGCATTATGCCTTTTCTTCTTCCAACATTTTAACTGCGTCAGCAACAGTACGGATCTTTTCAGCCTTTTCATCAGGAATTTCAACACCGAATTCCTCTTCAAAAGCCATGATCAGTTCAACGATGTCCAGAGAATCAGCTCCCAGATCATCAATGAACGCAGATTCCATTTTAACTTCATCAGCGTCAACGCTTAACTGTTCAACAGTAATATCTCTTACTTTTTCGAAAGTGCCCATCACGATTCACCTCCTCTCAAGACCTGTTACCGGTCAATCTCTTGTTTCTTAATTCATAAACATACCGCCATTAACATGTAATGTCTGGCCAGTAATATACGCAGCCTCATCCGATACCAGGAATGCAACCGCTTTGGCAATATCCTCCGGGTCGCCGAGACGCCCCATGGGGATACCTGCTTTCAAACTCTCCACTACCTTTTCCGGTAATACCGCCGTCATGTCGGTAGCGATAAAACCGGGAGCCACAGCATTCACCGTAATGCCCCGGACCGCGACTTCTTTCGCCGTGGCTTTGGTAAAGCCCAAAATACCTGCCTTGGCCGCGGCATAATTCGCCTGGCCGGCATTACCCATGGCGCCCACTACGGAACTGATGTTGACGATGCGGCCACTGCGGGCTTTCATCATATATTTGACAGCAGCCTTGGTGCAGTTGAACACGCTCTTCAGATTAGTGAGCAGCACCGCATCCCAGTCTGCTTCTTTCATGCGCATCAAAAGACCGTCACGGGTGATACCTGCATTATTTACCAGGATATCAATTTTCCCAAAAGCTTTGAATACCTCGTCTACCATGGCCGCGCAAGCTTCTGCATCCGCCACATCGGTTTTCACCAGGATCGCTTTACGCCCCAGCGCTTCCACTTCCGCTTTGGTCTTCTCGGCAGCTTCCGTATTGCCGGCAAAGTTGATGGCAATATCGGCGCCCCGGGAAGCCAGCAGCAGGGCAATGCTTCTGCCAATGCCGCGGGATGCCCCCGTGACTAATGCAACTTTACCTTCTAACTGCATTTTAGCGAACCTCCTTAAAATAAGCAAGTGTTTTTTCCAAACTTGCCATATCTTCTACATTTAATGCGTTCATGGCGCGGTCAATTTTGCGGGTAAAACCGGTCAGTACCTTGCCCGGACCAACTTCAACATAAGTATCGAAACCGTCTTTGATCATATTCCGCATGGACATCTCCCACTTTACCGGACTGGCGGCCTGCTTCACCAGCAAGGCGCGGATTTCTTCCGCTTTCACCACCGGTTCCGCCGTTACATTGGCTACCACAGGGAATTTTGCGTCACGGAATTCAATCTTATCCAGCACTTGTTTTAACCGTTCTGCAGCCGGTTTCATCAGCGTGCTGTGGAAAGGCGCGCTCACCGGCAGCGGGATCGCTCGTTTAGCGCCTGTTGTTTTCAAGGCGTCCGTTGCTTTTTCCACTGCCTTTGTAGCCCCTGCGATGACAACCTGTCCGGGGCAATTGAAGTTCACCGCCTGTACCGCTTCGCCACAATCTGCTTCCACCTTCTGGCAGATTGCCACGATTTCATCGGGAGTCAGCCCCATCACCGCCGCCATAGCGCCTTCCCCTACGGGAACGGCTTCCTGCATAAACTGGCCCCGTTTGCAGACAGCAACTACCGCATCCTGCAGGCTCATGACCCCCGCGGCCACCAGGGCAGAGTATTCACCCAGGCTGTGCCCGCCTGCAATCTCACATTCCAGCCCGTGCTCGCGCATCACAGCCAAGGCCGCCACACTGCAGGTTAAAATAGCAGGCTGCGTATTTTTTGTCAGGCGAAGATCCTCTTCCGGACCTTCGAAGCACAGTTTGCTGATGGAAAAGCCCAGCGCCTCATCGGCTTCCTCAAACACCTTCTTTGCGCAGGCATAATTATCGTAAAAATCTTTGCACATACCTACTTTTTGGGATCCCTGTCCCGGAAATACGAAAGCAACTTTTGCCATCAAATCAACCTCACTTTCCTTGCCCAATTGTACTGCTGTATCTTCAGATTTGTACCTTATTCCAGATTTATTTCGCCCATTTTACCAGGGCACCGGCCCAGGTCAGCCCCGCGCCGAAAGCAACCAGCATGACGTTATCGCCTTTATGCAGGCACCCTGCCTCCTGCGCCTCCGTCAGGCTGACAGGGATACACGCGGCAGACATGTTGCCGTGCCTGTCAATATTGACCCACACTCTTTCCCTGTCGATTTTCAGACGGTTTATCGCATTGTCGATGATCCTACGGTTAGCCTGATGAGGGATCAGCAGCGTAACATCATCTATTGTCATCCCGGCTTTCTGCAAGATGGTTTTACAGGCATTCGGCATTCTTCGGGTCGCAAATTTGAATACTTCCCGCCCATTCATGTGAATCGTATGATCATGGGCATCTACCGTTGCATGAGAAGCCGGGTTACGACTCCCGCCGCCTGGCTGGATCAGATGTTCCCCGCCGGTTCCGTCTGCTCCCAGATCAACAGCCAGAACCCCATAACCTTCTTCCACCCGGCCCAGTACAGCAGCGCCCGCACCGTCGCCAAACAGCACACAGGTATTGCGGTCTGTCCAGTTGATGATCCGGGAAAGAGTCTCGGCCCCCACCAAAAGGATCTTTTTATACAACCCGCTGACAATACTCTGGCTGCCGATACCCAGGGCATACACAAAGCCGCTGCACCCGGCGGACAAGTCAAAGCATGCCGCATTCTTCGCTCCCAGTTTTGCCTGTAATAAACAGGCAGTAGACGGATACTTATAATCCGGCGTCTCCGTAGCCACGATGATGAGATCAAGTTCTTCCGGTTTGGTTTTCGCATCCGCCAGCGCCCGCAGCGCAGCCTCATAGGATAAGTCACTGGTCGCCTGTGACGGCGCAGCGATATGACGGGTCCGGATCCCCGTACGCTCTATGATCCAGGCATCCGATGTGTCAACCATCTTCTCCAGATCCTGGTTTGTCAGTGTTTTTTCAGGCAGGTAACACCCTACCCCGATGATTCCAGCGGCATATGTCACTGTTATTTCTCCTAACTATACTCTCAAAATTACTTCTGCATTAATATTACTTCAGACTGCCTACTACCTTGTCCGCCTTCGTCTGTCTTGCGATATCTTCCGCAATGCGGCTGCAGATATCCCGCTCCACACCGTCTACCGCGGCACCGATGGCGTTCTTGATGGCCTTTGCCCTGGAGGAACCGTGGCAGATGAAGAAAGGCGCCCGTACCCCTAACAGCAGCGCACCGCCGTAAGCTTCCGGATCCAGCCGTTTCTTCAGGCCCCGCAAAGCCGGTTTGATCAGCAGCCCGCCGATTTTCGCCAGAAAGCCACCGCTAATAATCGCTTCTTTAACCATGGTCAGGATAGCCGTGGCCAGCCCTTCCGCCGCTTTCAGCACCACATTGCCTACAAAACCGTCGCAGACTACAACGTCCACATTCCCTTTGTTAATATCGCGGCCTTCCACGTTGCCGATAAAATTGATCAGCTTCTCTTCTTTCAGCAGCGGGTATGAGGCCAGTGTCTGCTCGTTGCCCTTTATCTCTTCTTCTCCGATATTCAGCAAACCTACCCGGGGATTCTTTATATTCAGCATCAGTTCCGCATAAATGGAACCCATGATGGCATTCTGCAGCATGTGTTCCGGTTTGGCATCTACCTTGGCCCCGCTGTCCAGCAGCACCGTGGTACCTGTCAGGCTGGGAATCGGCGTAGCAATGGTAGGACGTCCCACGCCGCGGATGCGTCCCAGATGGAACAGGGCAGCAGCTACTGCCGCGCCCGTACTACCGGAAGACACCAGTGCATCACATTCTTTATTACGCAGAAGATCCGTCGCCACTACAATGGAAGCATCCTTTTTCGTCTTCACCGCAATGCCCGGGTGCTCGTGCATACCGATCACTTCCGACGCATGCCGAATCATAAGACGCGGATTCTTGTCCGCCCCGTACTCTTTTAACAACTGCTTAATAGTAGGTTCATCTCCTACCAAAACTACGTCACAATTATACTCTTTTACCGCCATTACAGCGCCAAGGACCAGTTCCTTCGGGCCATAATCGGTACCCATTACATCAAGCGCAATTTTCATGCGTCTTTCAGCTTCCTTTCCTTACCGCAGCGATAATAAATTTCGCCCTGAACACTTCGATGTTCCCTTTTTTAATGATAGCCCTGATATAGTACTTGTCATCTTTTATATTCGTTACATCTGCCTTGGCTACCAGCCTGTCGCCGGGGTAAACCGGCACTTTATATTTTACATTGCTGACAGCCGTCAGCGCAAACTCCGTATCTACCAGTGCAAGGGCCAGCGTATCGGCCATGGCAAACATGAAATAGCCCCGTCCCACACCGGTTTTCCCCAGTACCATATCGTTGGTGATGGTCAGGGTGGAAATAGCTGATTTGTTCAGCTCCAGATCGATCAGCTCGCCTACAATATCTTTCTGGTCAATCGCTTTCAGGCGCGTGCTGGCCGTGCTTGCCATTACACGGATCCGCTCCCGCAGTTCCGGGATATTAAGGGCCAGGCGGTCAAGCCGTACGGTAGGTACGCTGACCTTTAAACTCTTTGCCAGCTGTTCATCGGTCAAAAACGGATCCTTCTGAATCAGCTTCTGCAATTTGCCGTGTCGAATCAGCTTCTTAGAAGAATTCATTTTATCACCTCACTTTTAATACCTGGTTATAATACCTGCTTGTACGTATTATACTATTATTCCATAATTTATGCAAGCCCTATTTGAAAAATCCTGAAAAAAGAAAAAACCCTGAAGGCTTACGTCTTCAGAGTCAATTCTCATGGCTAAATTTACTCTTCGGTCTTGATTACTTCTTTCCCGTTATAGTAACCACATTCCGGGCACACGCGGTGCGGCATTTTCAATTCGTGGCACTGCGGGCATTCAACCAGGTTCGGAGCGGTCAGCTTCCAGTTCGCGCGGCGGGAATCGCGGCGTGCTTTGGTCATTTTCCTCTTCGGTACTGCCATTTTCCATACACCTCCTAAGCAAAAATGGTATTTAATATTTGATGAACTGCTTTAATGCCGCAAGCCTTGGATCGATAGTGCCGGTATCACAGCTGCAGGGATGGATGTTACGATCCGCTCCGCACACAGGACAGATTCCCAGACAATCCTCTTTACACAAGACTTTAAGAGGCTCTGCCAACAGCAGGCTCTCACGCAGCGGCTCTGTTATATCAACAATATCCGCTTCGTAGACATAAGCATCCTTTTCAACGTCCGGACTTCCCGACGGGTAATATTTCTCCACAACTTCCGCGGCAGAATCCGCTGTAAACTCCTTCAGGCAGCGGGAACACATACGGTTTACCTTTGCGCTGACACGGGCCTTCAGCAGAAGCACCTCCCCCACGTTGGATATTTCACCGTCAATCCGGACTTTGCCGGCAACAGGCAGTTCCGTTTCGGCAATATCCAATTCCGCGGGTTCCGCGTCAAATTGCAGGAGTTTCATTCCTGTCAGGTGTCTTCGAATCTCAGCGACATTTATTTTAATCATATTTCACCAATCGTTACAATTATAGCCATACATAAAACCTTTGTCAAGATAAAATCGACAGAGGAAATAATCCGAACCTTTCCCGATTTTGTGATAAAATATAATAAACAGGGAAAAGCGGCGGTACTGTCCCTTACATATTATTTTGACTGAAACGATTGTATAACAGCCGCAATAATAATGCAAGAGGAGTTTTTTATGAATGCGCGCGCGATCGGGATCACAGCAGAATATAATCCGTTCCATAACGGGCACCGGTGGCAGCTACAGGCATTGCATGAAGAATTTGGCAATGTGCCTGTAGTCGCCTGTATGAGCGGCTGGTTCATGCAGCGCGGGGAATCCGCATTGGCAGATCCCTGGACACGGGCCGCCATGGCAGTGCACGCCGGTGTGGATCTGGTACTGCTTTTGCCTGCCTGGTTCAGCCTCCGCAGCGCGGATTATTTTGCCGTGGGATCAGTAAAAACCCTGTCAGCCACCGGCATCGTAGATATACTGGCATGCGGCGCGGAACAGAAAGTAAGGGTACACACCCATGCGAATACAGTCTGCCCGGATACCTCTTCTACCCTTCCCGACACCGCCGCCTGGGCATTACAGGCGGAAACAGGACAACAAATAAAAACATTGCTGCGGCAGGGCTTGTCCTATGGCGCAGCCTGGGAAACCGCCGCTATCCAAAACCATAAAGACGCAGGCTGGTTTACCGGGGCAAATAATCTGCTGGCACTGGCATACCAGAAAGCGATTCTGCAGTATCAGTTACCCATCCAATTGATTACGCTGCCGCGGCAAGGCAGCGACTACAACGATACGCAGCTGATACCGCCCTATGCATCGGCCTCCGCTATCCGCGCCGCACTGCGAAACGGCACACCGCCTTCAGCTCTTGCTTCCGTCCTGCCGGAAA
Organism: Acidaminococcaceae bacterium; assembly: GCA_017554485.1. GTDB lineage: Bacteria > Bacillota > Negativicutes > Acidaminococcales > Acidaminococcaceae > Succiniclasticum. The sequence continues at coordinate 13,686 of JAFZIG010000109.1, forward strand.
AATCAGCCGCCATATTGAAAACAAGTGAAATCAACTACCCTGCCCGCTTTGCCCGGCAGGAAAAGACCCTGACCCTGCTTTTGTCTGACCTGCTTGCCAGGCGCAACAGCCAGGATCTGTACGAATATAGCAGCGCCAGCCGGGATTTATGCGACCGCTTTTTTAACGCAAGGCAGGAATTACAGCAGGGCTATACCGCATTCTGCCAAAAAACCACCAACAGACGGGACCCGCTGCCTTCCGTACGCCGTCTTTCCCTGCAGTTGCTGCTGCAAAAACCTCGCGCCTTTTGGACAGAAATGCCGGAACCTGTTTACCTCCGGGCACTTGCCTTCAATGACCGGGGCCGCAGCCTGTTGAAAAACATGAAAAAAACGGCAACGCTGCCTGTCATCACAAAAACAGGCAGCGAAGAACAATACCGGCAGACCGGGATGTATCCGCTGCAGCATCTGGACGCTGCCGCTGCCGACCTATTCCAGCTATTAAACGGAAATGCGGGGTTATACGGGACTAATTTCACCACCTCGCCGGTATATGTTAAGTAAACCGCAAGCTTCAGCAAGCAGTATAATTTCAGCAAATAGTATAATAATACATGCAAAACTCCTTATATGCAGTGTGCCGTAACCGGCGCCACCGTATATAAGGAGCTATTTTTATGCTCTATGGAATTGAAAATCAAACGCAACTAAAACAGCCAGTCGTTCCTGCTGCGTAACAACATTTTATTCTTCAGCAGGTTCTGCTTCTTCTGCTTCTGCCGCAGGCACAGGCTCCTCTGCCTGGGGAACCACATGCTGTACACGTGATGCGATAGCTTCTGCCAGGCCTTTGCGTTCATCATTCACGCTGTTGCGGTTGTCTTCAATGGCACGCAGGGCTGACTGCAGGCTGTTGCCCAAATAGCCAAGCATATCGTCCGCATACTGCAAGGAATCAGTCTTCACCTGGTCCGCATACTGGTCTGCGCCCTGTTTCACCTCATCCTCATACCGCTGGGCAGATGTCTTGATATCTTTGGCAAGCATCTCTGCCTGGCGAACAATTTCTTCCTGGCGGACCAGGCGTTCCGCCTCTTCCTTGGCAGCCGTAATGATATGCTCTGCCTCTGAATTGGCTTTTTCCACAGTAGCAGCCGCTTCTTCACGGGCAGAACTCAGAATATTCTTGGAGTCTTCCAGCACCTTTCCCGCATTTTTTACTTCCTTGGGAATCGCTTCCTTCAGGTCATCCAGAATCGCGGACAGGTCGCTTTCTTCCACAATGATCTTGTCCGTCAGCGGAATCCGGTTCGCTTCTGAAATCAGATTGTACAAATCATCAAAAATCTGGTCTAACGTTACATTGGTACTAAGTCTCTCCAGCATATGCACGACCTCTTTCTTTCTTCAATTTGGCAGCCCCGCCGCCAGCGATGTTACAGTATTGAACCAGCCGCATCCGCCACTCATGCCCCGAAGGCAGCCGCAATTATTTTGCCTTACGTTTCTGATACTTACAAATCAATTCCGCCACACCGGCAGGCACAAGCTGCCCAATGTCACCACCAAAGGCCAGCAGTTCCCGCACACCGGAAGAACTGATGTAAGAATAACTGGCATTGGTCATAATAAAGACCGTTTCCAGCCTTTCATTGATTTTCTTCAACAACAGCGCCCGCTGGAATTCATACTCGAAATCTGTGAAAGCCCTCAGTCCCCTCACAATAAACGACGCTTTTTCCTTTTCGCAGAATTCGTTGAGCAGCCCGCTACAGCTGGTGACTCGCACATTCGAAAGATGGGCGGTGGCCGCTTTTAACATCTCAACTCTTTCTTTCGGAGTAAACAGAGACGTTCCCTTGCCCGGATTATAAAATACGCAGACGATAATCTCGTCAAACATCCGGCTGGCACGTTCGATGATATCGATATGCCCAATGGTAACCGGGTCAAAACTGCCTGAACACACAGCCTTGCGCATCGTTGCTCCCCCTTAGGCGACAGATTTGAAACACATTTATACTGAAATAAGTTTCAACGCCGTTTTATAAAACTCAATACGGTTTCCCCATACTGCTGACTTCGGAAAATCTCATATCCTTCCGGCAACGCGCCTGAAATATCATCATGCACGGAATGTTCCGCAATCAGCCATCCTTGCTCTTCCAAAAGCGGGCATTTCGCCAGTTTTACCAGGATTTTCTGCACCCAGCCTTTATTATAAGGTGGATCCACAAAGACCAGATCAAACCGTTGCCCCTGTTTATACAGCAGGTCCAACGCCGCTTCCGCATCGTGCTTCAGCACCTTGCAGTCCGCTTCCGCCCGGCATTTCCGGATATTGCTGTCCGTCAGCTTCAGGGAAACCCGGCTGTTATCCACAAACTGCACGAACCTTGCTCCACGGCTCCAGGACTCCAGCCCCAAATTACCGCTGCCGGCGAACAGATCCAGCACTGCCGCGTCCACAGCTTTGCTGCCGATGATATTGAACAAAGACTCTTTCACCCGGTCTGCCGTAGGACGTACATCGTAATTCTTCGGCACGTTCAGGTGCAACCCCCGCGCCTTTCCGGTAATAATTCGCATCGCGATTCAGGCCGCGCCTTTCTGTTTGATTCAGACATTAATTTTCCTATTTATCATACAACAAAACAGCCGATTTGTCACTTTCCGATTGCTAAATATTGTAACAAATCTGTGAAATACACAAAATATAGTGTAGTTCAAACTGAAAACCGGTCTTTTTATACAGTTTCCCCGTCAAGTCAACAAGAAAACAAGGTAAACAGGAACTCTATTCTACCAGCTCCGGGACGAACCTCCGCCACCGCCGGATCCGCCTCCGAAGCCACCGCCACCGGAACTTCCTCCGCCGCCGGATCCGCCTCCGCCACTGGTTAAAACAAAAACCAATATCTCAAAGAACAGGGTAGCAAAAAAGCCCCCCAGGAAAAATCCGTCAATAAATACAAATGCCAGCAAGATTACAGTCCAGCCAAAAGAGCCCACCAAAGCTCCGGCTATGTCAAGGACAGCATCCACCAGGCCTTCCGGCTCCTTTTCACCGGAAGAAGCGGAATCCGTCTGCGTTGCACCTGCGCTTACATTTTCCCGGGTACTGCCCTCCGCATGATTTCCCGAAGCGGTATTGGGAACCACACCCTGGGCCGCGTCTCTCTGCGTGTTCTCTGCGCTCTTTCCCGCATCGGTTCGGGATCCGTTTGGTTCATTGCTCTTGCCCGCATCACCGGAGACCGTTGACTTCGGCTTATCATCCTGCACAGCCGTCCCGTTTTGCTCCGCCAGCGCCTTCTCGAACAGTTCTTCCGTCGTCTGCCCCTCCGATCCGGTTCTCACGCCCCCGGGCGAATGGTTGGCATAACCGGATGCCGCCAGCTGCACATTGTACTCTTTCGCAATGGAACGGGCCAGGGCTTCGTACCCTTTGGCAATTCCTTCCTCATAGGCGCCTTTACGGAAATAGGGGATCATATACTGATCCTGGATCTGGCCGGTGAAGCCGTCTGTGAGCCTGCCTTCCAGGCCGTATCCCACTTCGATCCGGGACTTGCGGTCCCCGGTGGAAATTAGCATCAGCACGCCATTGTTCTTTTCCTTGTTGCCGATGCCCCACTGCCGCAAAACCTGCAGGGAATACTCCTCCAGCGGCGCTCCCTTCAGGCTCTTTACCGTTACCACCACAAGCTGGGCCGTAGTCCTCTGGTCCAGCTGGCGTCCCAAATCCAGCAGGTAACTGCGCACTGGCGCGGAAATAACGCCTGCGTAATCCTGCACATAAATGCCGGAGGAAGCAGACGGTTTCGCGGGAATCTGAAACGAAGCCGGATTCGTCGTATCATCTGGACCGAACAACCAAAATAAAAAGCTGAGAATGATAAAAAACAGCAGCTCTTTCAAAAAAGTGAACATGATCAGAACTGTACTTTCGGAACTGTCTTGGCAGTTTCCTCCACTTTAAAGTAATCCCGTGCCGTAAAGCCCAGGGCTCCTGCAAACAGGGAATACGGCAGCGACTTGATCTTGGTATTGTAACCCTGCACCGCGTCGTTATAATCCTTCCGGGCTACCGCGATACGGTTTTCTGTACCGGAAAGCTCATCCTGCAGTTGCCGGAAGTTCTGATCCGCCTTCAACTGGGGATAGTTTTCCGCAACTGCCAGCAGGCGGGACAGCGCGCTATTTAGTTCGCTGTTGGCCGCCAACTTGTCGCCGGCCGTCTTGGCGCCCGCCATTTTTGCCCGGGCATCGGACACTGCCTGGAACACTTCTTTTTCGTGAGCCGCGTACCCTTTCACCGTATTCACCAGATTGGGAATCAGGTCGCTGCGGCGCTGCAGCTGATTATCCACCTGGGACCACTTGCTGTCCACATTTTCCCTGGCAGAGACCAGGCTGTTATAAAAACCGAACACAGAACCTATTCCCAACACAATGACCATTAAAACACTTACCAAAAAACTCATGGCAATACCTCCTGTTTCTCAATGCGTTTGTTCTCATACATAACTTTATCGGCACGGTGCATCGTATCAGTCACAGATCCGTCAAGTTCAGGATCGTACACCGCAACGCCAACGGCGACCCGGGGTTGCTCCCACCGGTTGGCAGTGGCATTACAGAGTTCTCTCTTTTCTCTTTCAAACCGGCTGACAAGTTCTTCCCTGTTTTTAAAATCTTCATTCAGCAATACTACGGCGAATTCATCGCCGCCGATCCGGAAGACCGGACTGTGCTGAAACACGCGGCAGATAAGCCGGCTGGCGGTTTTGATATAAATGTCCCCTTTATCATGCCCGTGCTGGTCATTGACCATTTTGAGGTTGTCGCAGTCAAATACGCCGATGGCATAATCAGACATTGTTCCTTGCTTAACCTTATCCTGGAGATCCTGGATATACTTATTAAAAGCGCCTTTGTTGCGGACAGAGGTAAGGGCGTCCACAAAGACCTTCCGGTTCAGGTCGTGGACCAGATGTTCCTCTTCCTGAATTTTCTTCTCTGCCCGGATGCTGCGCAGAAGGAGGGCCAGGATCACTGCCAGGATCAGGGCGATCACGGTCAGCACAAGGAACAGGTTATCTTTGATCAGATCGGCAAAGGTGATTTTCACATCTTCCGTGGAATAATAGGTCAGCGCCTTGTGAACGGTGGCCTTGGGCACGGCGTCAATGACCCTTGCAAGGATGGAGTACAGTTCGGTATCGCCCTTGCGCACCGCGAAACTGTAGTCCATGTCCACACCGGTATAGACAGTGGTCAGGTGCAGTTTTTCGCACTGTTTGGAAATGTTGTTGTAGCGGTAATTGCTGATGATAACGCAGTCCGCCTTCCCGGCAGCCACAGCCTCCAGGCCGGTGGGCGTGTCCGCAAAATACGCCCTGTCCCAGCCGGGGTAATGATCTGTCAGGTACATGTCATAGTTGGTGTTTCCCTTATTGACCGCTACAACAACATGTTCTTTGGTAATAAACTCCTTCTGTTCCGCAGCCCGTACTACCGCGTCCATCTCCGTACGCATCAGGGGCGGCGTCATGACCACACCCAGGTTTTCACTGTCATTGTCGATCAGGTTGGCGGGGAACATAATGTCCACCTCGCCGTTCTTCACAGCCTGTATGGCTGCCGAGGCCGTAGGATAGCAAACGGCCTTAAAGTCCAGTTTTTCATTTTCCAGGGCCGTGGAAGCAGAGGCCAGGTAATCCTTCAGCGCGCCGGTCAGTTCCCCTGTTTTCGGGTCTTTGGCGCAAAAAGCCAGATAGTTGTCCTGGTACCCCACCCGGATCGTCCCGTGTTTGTCAAGCCATTCCTTTTCCTTTGCAGTGAGGTACCGGTCGGTGTTGGCGCTTCGCAGGTACTTCTCGTGAAGCTGCTGATTATAAAACTTGTTCTCATCCTGTATCCGGTTCATAGCCGCGTCCAGCTCGGGCAAAAGGTCGGGCCGCTTCTTGCTCACCGCAAAGAAAAAATCGGAAGAGCCTATTTTGCACACGGGCACGGCTTTGTTCGGGTCTCCGTAGAAATCCATGGTAACAAAGGCTTCCAGCTGTGTACCCAGCAGCAGCAGGGATTCCTCTTCCGGGCTGGTCATTTCAACGATCTCTGCCTGAATGTCGTGAAGCTGCAGCCATTTACGGATCACTTCCTTCTGAAAACTTCCTCTTGCGACGCCGATCCGTTTTCCGTTCAGGGATGCATAATTTTCCGCCGTAATTTCTTTATTATTTGGGGCAACGAAAATATAATAGGCCTCAGTACCCATGGGAAGGGAGGCATACAGCATATCTTTCGTGCGCTCGTGCATAAAGGAAACGTCACTGAGCAAGTCAATCTCGCCGTCTTTCAGCATCTGCAGCAACTGCGACCAGGAGCCCCGCACGTACTCGTAGTTCCAGCCGGTATAGGCAGCCAGCTTATACTGATACTCATAGGAATATCCGGAACGTCTTCCAAACTTATCCGTAATAAAATAGGGCGCCTCATGCCAGCCGACACGGACTGTCTTTCCGGTATTCTGCATATAGGCTGTAACCGGCAAGAGCAAGGCTGTTATAAAGAAAAGGACTGACAGAAGTGCCGTAATCCACTTTACCCGATATATCTTAGTGTGATTAGCCATATTAACCTTTCTCTCCACAAAATATTGGAAATAATTACAAGTTTTAATAACTTTTGATAATAGAGTATTTTATCATAATTTTTCTCTCAACTCAAGATATTAAAACTGTCAATTACCCTTAAATAATAATTAAGGAAAAACCTGGATTTCCGATTTTTTTAACAGCTATTTTTTGTACCTATTTTGTACCTATTTACCCCTAAATACTGCTAAATAAACGTTAAAAGTCGTCATTCGTGTAATTTTTCAGCACAAAATAAGAGAACCCCCAAAGCCAGCATTCAAGCGGCTTTGGGGGATGTTTTTCCTGGTACTCGGACAGGGGCTCGAACCCTGGACCTCTGCCATGTGAGGGCAGCACTCTAACCAACTGAGCTATCCGAGCGTATTTGGTTTACGAATGATATTATACACCTGTTACAGAAGAATTTCCAGTACTTTTTACAGATTTTAATAGAATTTACATCTCCTCAGCTTTCTAACTTGTCCCAGATTACACCCGCTGCAGCCCCCATCACCGCCACGGTGAACCAGCCGAAACCTTCCGCATACAGCGGAACGATCGACAACATGCTTTCCATGGGCACCGGAATGGCCGCAGCTTTAAGCCCTTCTACAATAGCAAACAACGTAACGATCCACATGGTACAGCGGAACACCCGTTTATTACCGCCAAAGCCGAACACATTCAAAAGCGCCAGGGCGATCATCACCGGATAGAGGAAACAGAGGATGGGGATCGCCATTTTGATGATCATATCCAGCCCGAAATTGGAAAGGATAAAGCTGAGCAGAGCGATCAAAATGCCAAAGGTCTTTTTGGAAAGCCTGCCATTAAACAGGATATGGAAATAATCGGAAATGGCAGCAATCAGGCCGATACTGGTGGTGAGACAGGCCAGGATGATAATGGCGGAAAGGATTGCAGTACCACCGGTTCCCAGGTATTCGTGTGCGGTCGCCACCAGGATACCCGCGCCGTTGGAGAATTCACCGGACAGGTACCGGTGGGATTCCGCCCCCGCATAACCCAGGAAATAATAGATGACCGCCAACAGCCCGGCCGCGATGATGCCAGCCCACAGGCAGGTTTTGATCAGATTCTTTTTGCCGGTGATGCCTAATGTCTTAATCGTTGTCAGCGTTGCTGCACCGAACAGGAAAGAGGCCAGCAGGTCCATGGTGTTATAGCCTTCCTGGAACCCTTTCAGGAATGGCGTGTTCAGGTATTCGCCCTGAGGCGCGTCCGGTGTGAAGGACGGGGCCAGCAGCACTTTTACAAACAGTACCGCAAGACAGATAAGCAGGGCCGGGGTCAGCACTTTCCCCAGCCAGTTCAGAACCTTGGAAGGATTGTTGGCCACATAAAAGCTGAAGGCAAAATACAGAGCCGAATACAGCGCCAGCTGCCAGGGCTCGGTGGTGCCGAACAGCGGCTTGATACCAATTTCATAACTGAAAGCAGCTGTACGGGGAATGGCAAACAGCGGGCCGATGGACATACTGGAAATGAACATGATGATTTTCGCATAGGCCACATTGACCGGGGACGCCACCTCCGTCAGGTCGGAGCCGCCGGTCATGGCGATAGCCAGTACGCCTAAAACGGGAAGCCCCACACCGGTAATGCAGAAACCCAGCGTTGCAATGTTCAAGTTGCTGCCGGACAGATAACCGAACAAAGGCGGAAACAATAAATTACCCGCACCGAAAAACGAAGAAAACAACACCAGACTTACCGGGATCAGCTTACTGAGAGAAAGGGAATTATTCATAATTACATATGCCTCACTGTCGACAAAAAAGAAACGCTGATCAATTTACAGTGTCGCTGAGAAAGTCCGGTAAACGTAACCCCTCATCAGCAAACCGGTTAAATCAAATCAGCACGTTTCTTTTTGTTTATATTTTCTGTGCTTTACTTATTATAAATTTACTTTACAACAATACGATAATACTTCTTCTTGCCTTTGCGGATGAGCACGCCGCCATCTTCTGCAAACAGTTCCGGTGTCAGCGCGAATTCCGGGTCTTCCACTGCCGCATTGTTCAGGTACAGGCCCCGCTGGGCGATCATCTGCCGGGCTTCCCGCTTGCTGCCGAAGACCTTCTGCGCCGTCAGCAGGTCAACCAGTTTGGCGGTCTTGTCTGCTTCGGTAATTTCCAGGGTGGGCACATTTTCCATGTCCGCCCCGCCGCCGAACAAAGCTTCCGTAGCTTTCACCGCTTTGTCCGCTTCCGCCTGGCCGTGGATCAGCTTGGTCACTTCATAGGCCAGCACCTTTTTCGCTTCGTTGATCTTTTCGTCCTTGTACGCTCCCAGACGACGGACTTCATCCATAGGCAGGAAAGTCAGCAAAGCCAGGCATTTTTCCACATCGGAGTCGTCTACATTGCGCCAATATTGGTAGAAATCGTAAGGCGAGCATTTTTCCGCATCCAGCCACAGGGCTCCTTTTTCCGTCTTGCCCATCTTGCGGCCATCGCTGGTGGTAAGCAGCTTACAGGTGATGCAGAACGCCGGTTTCTGATCCTTGCGGCGGATCAGCTCCACCCCGGCCAGCATGTTGGACCACTGGTCGTCGCCGCCCATCTGCAGCACGCAGTTGTAATTCTTGTGCAGGGTATAAAAATCATAAGCCTGCATGATCATGTAGTTGAATTCAAAGAAGGTCAGGCCCTTGTCCCAGCGTTTTTTATAGCACTCCGCTGCCAGCATGTGGTTCACGGAAAAATGCGTACCCACTTCCCGCAGCAGGTTCACGTAATTCAGGTTCAGCAGCCAGTCGCCGTTATTCACCATCAGCGCCTTGCCGTCAGAAAAATCGATGAACTTGCTCATCTGCTTTTTGAAGCATTCAATATTGTGATTGATAAATTCCGGCGTCAGCATCTTGCGCATATCGTCCTTGCCGCTGGGGTCGCCGATCATGCCGGTGCCTCCGCCAAGCAATGCGATAGGCCGGTGCCCGGCCCGCTGCATATGGGCCATGGCCATCAGGGCAATAAAGTGCCCTACGTGCAGGCTGTCCGCCGTGGGGTCAAAACCGATATAAAACGTGATCTTTTCCTTTTCCAGCATTTCCCGGATTTCTTCCTCATGGGAAACCTGGGCAATAAAGCCACGCTCCTGTAACACATCAAAAACAGACATTGAATAAAACTCCTCTCTTCTGTCGCCTTAATTACAAGTATGTATTATTGTAACTCATTTCTTTTAATATCGCAAGCCATAACAGCATTATAATAGTATAGCTGACCTGAAAAGTATATGAATTCTGTCTGATGCACTTTCCTATTTGTTTTCTTGACGTTGTCGCCGTAATTACATATAATATTATGTACCAAAATAAATAATGCCTGCGGGAAAACAGACTGCTGCCGCAGCCTTGCAGGGCTTCTGCGGCATCGTCGGTTCCTGTGCGCAAACAAATCATATACAGGAGGATGTACCATGAGACCAGATTTAGTTGTACCGGGCGAGAATGAGGAGAATTTTGTCGCCGCCCGCGACACCCGTGTAGTGACCGTTCCTTTTTCTCCTATAGAGAAACGCTTTGCTAAAGAAAAACCCCAGCTGATGCCCGGTTTGAAAATGCTGCGGGAAGAATTGGGAGACGCCGAGTTCGACAGGCTCATCAACCGTATCCATAACATCAACGTGGCCGGCGAGCGCTGCCTGATCGTGGCGGAAAGCGAACTGCACCGCACTTTCATTTTGCGCGACGCAATCCCCGCCATCTCCAAAGCGTTCAACGTAACCAATATCCGCGTGGTGACTCAGGGATGATTCGAAACAGTTCCATACGTTTTGAAAAAACATCTCCATTGGCCGCAAAGCCTTTTACTTTTTTGTTTGCTTAGAAAGCATTTTAATTTTCTGTTGACAATTTAAGATGAATCATCTATAATAAACACGTTGTCGGGGCGTGGCGCAGTTTGGTAGCGCGCTTGTTTCGGGTACAAGAGGCCGTGAGTTCGAATCTCGCCGCCCCGACCAGGAAGAACATAACCGGAAGTCAGTCATCATCTGGCTTCCGGCTTTTTGTTGGTTTTGCCCCGTTTGATGTCACAACGATAGCAAAAATGCGAATTGACCAACATCTGTCCAACATTTTACAACAGAACAGCAGAGAATAGAAGAAAAAAGATATCTAACTTAAAAGGCTCTCCAGGTATAATCCGGAGGGCCTTTTTACTTTTATTTTTTCATTTAATTATACACACAAGACAAGCAGCCACAGTAGCTGCAATCCATGTATTCCTTTGCGCCTTAATTCGCAGCCGTGTCCGTTTTTCCTCTTTGGCGTATCTGTCTAATAATTGATTGGCATTCTGCAATGAGTTCTGCGCTACTGTCAGCTGTGTGTTGGATGTAGCCAGTTGACTCTTTAGCCTGGCTAATTCCTGCTCCAATTCGGTCAACTGTTCCTGCAGCTGCTTCGATTCCGTCTTTTGCGTGCTGGATATTTGTGCCAGCTTCTGTAATCTGGTTTCCAACCCCTGCAGCTCCGTTTCCGTTATCGTATAGGTCTTCTCTTGCAGAGTTGATGCCGAGCAGGTAGCCGGCGCCAAATATAAGTACCAGCACAATAAACACAGCAATAATGATAGCAGCCATTTCTTTTGTTGTAGGTCCAATGTCAGAAAGGTCATACATACCAGCCTCCTACGTTATTACTTTCAACAGTTCTGCAATCGCAAAACCTGCCAGCCCACCGATCCACGTTGCCAACATATCCTTGTAATCAAATCCCCGGTAAATGCACCAATCCCTTAGCTCCTTCATAAGACCGGCAAACAGACCCGCGGCAAGTCCATATATGGGATTATGTAATAGGTAGCTTACCACTATAGTAATGACAATACCGGCGGCAAAATGCAGCCGCTTATCCAATGGAATATTCATCACGGTTCAGTCTCCTCTTGTGCCCCACTGATTCTGATAAAATATACCCTTCCCGCGCAACAGATCGCCGCCCGGTTTCATTCTCTCACCATCATACAAATCTGGCAGAAACCACAAATCCCAGCGCAGATCCGGATCTCCTTGGAACGGGCCATAACCATCAGCCAGTGCTGCCTCGCAATGCGTCAGGAAATTATCCCGTGTAATCTCCAAGTCTAATGCATCCGACAATATCGCTGTTACCTGCGCCAGCGCCTCAATCTGCAAGAGTGTCGGCGGGTAATCACCAAAATCAGCATCATACCCTTCATTGGCCAGCGCCCCATAGCAGCACATCAATGCGATACCGATGGCACGATAATTGCGCCGGTAGGTGTGCGCCTTGTACTCCGTAAGATCATCCGTGGTAACATATATAGCCCCGTCATGGTCAATCAGAATATGGTAGTCATCGTAGGCCTGTGAATAGCGTGCGGCGGTCCAGTGCGCATAAACCATACTGATTTCGCCGCGGGCCTCATTGGCCAGTTCCCGGATATCTTCCAGTGACACCTTACGGCAATGATCTAATTCAACATAGGCCATTATTTGATTTGCTCCTTTCGTTTTTTGATGATAGCAATAAGTTCCGTGGCTATCGGAACGCAACCTGTTTCGGCAATGTTTTCTAATACGGACAGCAGTTCCGTGCAGCAGAGTATTGCGGTAATAATACTCAGTGCAAACCGCAACGGGCTGCCCGATATCAGCATAGCCATGTCACACAATGACGCTGCCAGCAATATTACAAAATAGGTAAGAAACTTTGACTTAAATTTCTCCCGCATTATCTCCGACTTGATGAATCTCCACCGGCTGGCCTGCCAGCAGAACCGGAAGTAACACCAATAGCTAGCAGGTGACTGCGGATACATCGCAACCCAAAGGTGCCTAGCCTGGCAGATGCACCGTGTTATAATATCCAGCACCGCCAGTGCGGTAAATATACTCATCAGCTGCAGATGGATTCCAAGCGCAGACGCCAGGGTCATTGCCCCGGCGCTGGCCGCCAGCTTCTCTGGTAGATGATTAACCACCGACTTTAGTGTGTCATAATTTAGTATTCCGTTCATGGCTCTCCTTCCCGTATAATGCATCGTACATAGCTTCTTCTATTTCACCGTTTCCGTGGCACAGGTCACAGCGGCACCGCGCTTTGGCATTTAACTATTGGAATATTCATGTTACACCTCGTTATAGCCCGCCCTTTGCCTTCTGTATTTTAGCCGTGAATTGCCACTAACATACGTTGTCAAATAACGATAATACGTTCCGTATGGTGTTCTTCTTAACACATATACATAACGCAACTCATAATATGCGTCAGAAGACATAGAGTACATTTTATACGGGATGGTAAATTCGCAATAACCATTACTATTAACTGTATCACCATCTATGTCGATGTACGCCATCTGCCTGTGCGTAGAATCGTTTTCGTTGACATAAAACGGGATTATTGCATCAACCTTATCATTTGTTTCGTTCGGACTAAAATCCAACGTTACCGAATCTTTGCCAGCCTGGATGTTCCAGTTTACATCGGGAGTTATATCCCAATCCAACGCCCTTGTTGGCGGAACAAAGAACGATTCTTTCTTCACATTGTTTACATAAATTTCGTGGTAACCATCAGTTACAATTATGCCGGTAACATCGTAAACAACATCAGTCACTCCATTATCTGTGTATGTAGTAGAAGGATAATCAGTTAAGTCAATTTGCGTTGCACTTTCTCCAACACGGAGTTCTATTTCGGTAGTTCCGTCTGTAACCGTTAACGCAATATGCTCCCCGATACAATAAACAGAGTCAGTTCCACGGTCGCACATAATTTCTGTTACTGGATAATCTTGCGTGTCATACGTTCCGTAAGCATCTCTAAATGTACGGCATTTGCTTGGTTTCCAACGACCTAACTTGGTATATAGGCGTTCTTGGTTAAAATAACCACCGATGGTTCTTGATGAAAATTCCCAAAACAGGTCTATCTCTCTTGATGTCACTATATCGTTATTATCATCCCTATATATTGTTGTATATCCATCAAACGCTTCGTAGTTTACATAGGTTTTAAACCTCGTCCACGGCTGACATCCTTCAATGGCGTTGACACAGAATGTCTCCCCGTTAATGGAAACTTTTTCTGTAATTAACTGAACGTGTCCATAATTTGAAGAAACCTCTGTTGTGTTTTCGTCGTCAACGCTCAAGAAATCGCCCTGTGCCAAAATGTCTCCCGCTCTTAAACTGTCTATGTTTTCGTACTCCCTATAAGTCATGAACGGATACCATTCGTTGGCAACGCCAAACACTTCCAACCCGCACGGAGAACCACCCGAAATGGTCGGCCCAAACGTACAGGTACTCCCGTACAGGTTGATGAGCGGATAATACTCATGTGTAATACCGCCACTGTCTGTATATGTGGATGGGGTATGAATATATGGTACATATACCCTGCTGTGCCTGTTTTTGGAAGCGGTTATAAAAGATTTCGGAGTAACATGGATAAACGGATTGTTAAACCTTGTTGTTGCGTTGTACCACCAACCCGAACACTTCCCCATAGCAAGAATTTTAAATGGATTATTCCCTTTCTTCGTTATCCAACAACCATATCCGCCATCGGATGCAGGAGTTAAAAGATTAGGAGCAAATGTATTATGAACTACGGTGTCAATATTGTTTTTAGTGATACTGTTCATGCTGCCATCATATGTTACGGATACGCCAGATTTCCACTCAACATAAACGTGATTATATATATCGGGGAACTTGTTTAACATACCAACAAAATCCATGTAAAACCATGTATATGTACTCCCCTCTGTCTTTGTAATTTTAGGCACTATGCCAATTACCGCATACCCCTCAAAGTCATATTTGGACAAATCAATAACGGGAACACCGCAAATATACCGTGACCATGCGGTAGCACTCGGTTCATTATTAACTTCAGGAGCATACATTATTCTTGCAAAAATATCTTCATATTTTTCTGCGGTCTTATTATCGTTATCAATTTTAAATATTCTTGCCACGAGAGCATATGGAGGAGCAGCAATAATTTTGTTCGCATCCCTTAAACGGACAACAGAACAGGTAAACCGCCCATAACTTTCCATAGCGTTAATATACTCGTCGTTTGAACTTGGACGAACCCAACCGCCAAAAGTAAAATGGTTTAAGACAACAAGTTTTTGCGTTTCTTTTGTCCCGTCACCATAAATCCCAAACAAAGTATTTGGTTGAAGATTAGGCAACCTTCCACCATTATCTTCGATATGCCCTGTAATGGCGTGGATAGAATCCACTCCCGCTTTTTCTACTTTAATAATTATATATGTACCTTCTTTGTATGGATAATACGACGCATTATAAGAAACGTTGTTCTCTACGCTTGTGCCATAATAACAGTACGGGTAGTCGGTATCGGGAACAAAAACTCCATTTTCGTCTTTAACGAAGAAGCAGTTGTGTACATATTTATCATCAAGGTACACATATACACCGTCTTTTGGAAGTGGAATTGGATTTGTGGCAGTATATGTAGAATTGCTTACATAGCCATCATCATAACGATAACTCATTGATTTAGTAAAGACTAAATTTATTTCTTTTACACCGTGTTCATCCCACTTGTAGACAATGTCATTATTTAAAAAAGAATCAAGTTCATCTTTCAGTTCAGAAAGTGAAAGGGTTTCGCTGATAAACGGTCTTACTACTGTGTCCGTAACAACATCGGCGCCTTTGATGTAAAGGCGGATATTGACTCCTGTTGCATCATTAGATACAACAAACGGAGCAACTGTTTTTGTGTCACAAATCCTTTTTGAGTTATTGCCTACAAATTCAGTAATTTGGAAATAAATGTCCTTTTCAGCGTGAATATGTGCGTAATATTTTTTACCTTTTTCTAACCACGACGGAAATGCGTCTGATACACCTGACCTAATCACAAGTGCAGAATAATCATTGGATGTTCCGCTGACAGTTACGGTTTTGTTTGTCTTGTCTACTGTGTATGTGACATTCCCCGAAGTGGTATCGGACAGATTTTCATTATCCCACAGTAAATCGTCTACACCAAACAAGGACATTTCGGATTTTGTCTTTTTTGTTTCGTCATCAAATTTGCTTATTATTTCGAACGGAGCGAGTTCTTCACTGATGAACGGTCGAACTACTGTGTTAACTGTTTTGCCGCTTTCAACGCAGAGTTGTATAGACAACCCTGTTACATTGCTACCGATGGTAAACGGAACAACATCCTGTGTCTTATATGCTGAATTGTAACTCCAATCCTCCGAATTATTGATTTTTCTTCCAATTCTTAAAAAAGCGTCAGAATCCGTATGACAATGCAAGTAATACTGTTTGCCAACAGTTAGCCAAGATGGAATTGCGGCAGAGTTAAGATAAAAAGAAATAAGTGCCGACCCGGTAGAAGCACTACCACCTGTGCTTATAGCAACGGTTTTATTTACCTTGTCAACAGTAAACGTGACTCCGTTAGAAGTTCTGCTTGACGGACTTGTGTTATCCCACAAAAGGTCGTCAATGCCAAATAATGACATCTCTGCAAGAGTGGTGGCAGAAGTAGAATTAAACGTGCCACCGCTTACCCATGCAGAACCGTTGTAGTAGTACCAGTTTCCTGCGGTATATCCGCTTTCACTGCCGGTATAGACGTAGATTTTAGAAGTGTCCGTCATTGCTGATACAGTTGCCGCAGTAAAGGGATAACCGTAAATAGCATCAATAGCATTTTTTATGGCTGTCGCTATATTTGCACTTCCAGCGGCATTAGTAGCGCTTTCATCCGCCGCGTTTTTATATGACAATGCATTAGCCTCGCTGGTTGCTGCCGCTTCCGCATTTTCGTCTATCGCATTAAACTGGTCAACAATGTGCTGCAGCTCGCCGGAATCAGTCACGATACCGGCAATAGTCAGCATATTATCAATACCTTTGTCGTAATAATGGCGTGTCAGAGCATCTTGCGCCGATGTTGGATCCGCTATATTTTTAATCTGCCGTCCTTCCCCATCCCAGGTCCCACCGACTTCCATCAAAGCTTCACGGGCCTCAAAACCGTTGCCGGCACTGTTGACGCAGATTACCTTATCTGGTTCCAGTTCCATCGTCATGTCAAAGTCTTGCGCCTCAATGCCGATTTGGAAACAACGTACCAAGTTTTCATTCAGTTGCTGGATCTGCATCTCCTGATCATCAAAGGTCCTCTCCACATCCTCCGAGAAGAACGGCCCCTGGTTCACCAGGTTCAGGTTCTGTTCGTAGGGCAATAGCCGGTAAATAGTCAGCCGCTGCGTAGATGAAAGTTTCGGTGCGCTGCTGGATGTTTTCGGATAGGTAATCTTGCGGGCCTGCATATCACAGGTGAAATCCGTCGTCTCCACCGCCTTGCCACCATCATTCGTAATATATACATGGATGTATTCCGGATGGCTTTCGTTGATGGCAAAGGTGAACGGGAACAATGTCGTGCTTCCGTTTCCCCGGTAAACATTCTTAACATTCTGGTTCTGTACAGTCATATTTAGGCTTTCTCCTTTCCTGACCTTATAGCTGCCGGCTTCTCCATGGTCTGCAACAGGCGGGCTTCGAGCCATTTCGCACACCCTCCCCTCTTGCGCTGATGGACGACCAACAAAAAAGAGGCGCTACCGTTTGGTAGTGCCTCTTTAACTGGTAGTATTATAACACAGATATTCCCAGAAAAAGTGTCATACTTTTTTAATTTTATTACTATGCAGCTCCTCCATGGAAGGCTTGTTACTCAAATTCTCTTTTTCAGCTTCCGGTCAAACAGCGATTTTGCGATGTACTCCCGCAGGTCATCCGGATTATTTCTTCTTCCGGTCTATGCGTTTATCAAACAATACAGCCGACAGGTACTGCCAGAACGGGGTATCAAAATCCGTATCCGCCCAGTATGCCGTGGTCGCTATCGCATCTGTCACTGTATTGCCGATACCGGTAAAACTGTTACTTATCCTCGCGCTTTCCCGGAACACATCAATCTTCGTCTTCCTTTCACTGGTGGTGGCGCTCCAGAGTTTATTCGCCTGGTTCAGGGAATCGTAAATCGGGATGGTCGGTGCTCCATAATAGCGTTCGCCGAATAGCCTGTCCAGGAACAAGGCTCCGGCATCACGCAGCAGCGGAATCATGCCAAATGTGTTGTCTCCCACTTCCCGGACCATGTACCCAAATACCGTCTTGTCATCATCATCGTTCCCTGACGACCAGTCAAAAAACCATTTTTCCAGCCCACCAGCCAATCCTGTCAGCACGATCCAATACAGATACTTCTCCAACAATGGCCCGATTTCAATATGGATTTCCTTATTGCCTGCAAACGGAATGAGTCCGGGCACCCGATACGCTGTGCCGCTCTCTTTCGCAAGGCGCCTTCCTTCCCCATATCCTTCATAAAGCGCATTGAAAACAACGTTGAAGTAACTGTAAAACATGGTCACTTCTTTCATCATTTTGTCTTTTTGTACCGGGGCCAGGTCTTTCATCTCGCCGGAACCGAACACTTTCCGTACAGCCCGGTCTCCGGCTTCCGATGCTTCCACCTCGATCCGTGTCCAACGGTCACTGTTGCGGTTAATTTCTTTTCCCGCTGCCTCAATCTTTTCCTGGAACACCCTCTCATATTCCGCAGTCCACAACGGAATCGCCAGCGCCAGATCTGTCCATGCCAACAGTTTGAACGCGTTCGCTTCCATGGCCTTTTCTGCCCGGACCACTTTATCCAGATGTTTTCCGTAACCGCCTACAAAATTCTTGCGAAGCACTTCCCCCACGTCCCTGTCCATGGTCTCTGCACGCTGCCGCATGAAAACCGAACGGCTCATCACAAATTCTGCGCCATCCTTCGGGTGCGCGTAAAACTTCCTGATTGCAGCATTAGCCCTGAAGAATCCCAGGTAATCAATCATCGGGAAGTAGTTCAGGCTGTTCATGACTGAGGTCGTCACCCGGTAAGCCAGGGCTGAGGTCGTCCTTTTATTCCGGTAAAACTCCCGGACGGAATCAAACATTGTCTTCTTCCCCGGCTCCGGCGCCCAGCAGTCCTGTGCCCATTGATGCATTGCCAACCACTGGTCCTGGCCGAACCTGCTTTCAATTTCGCTTTTCACAAGCGGGTCACGCAGAATGCGGAGCACATCCCGCAGCGGTATCCGGAAACAGATGTTATGGATCACTTCATCCAGGTGCTTGTTCAGCACGTCCAGCGATAACAACAGAGGACGGTCTTTCACTGTCTGCACGCGGGTCTTGGTAAAGCCACGTCTCCTGGCCATGGCCGCATTTCCCATCATGCCCTGCCTGGCCGCATCGTTCTGCTGATTCTCTTTTGATGCCGATGATTTTGCCGGATCATACTGTATCGGGTAATACCCGCCCATCAGTTTATACGCGTTCCCGTCTTTGCCCACTATTTCAAAAGGCATGGCGGTTTGTTTTTCCGGAGCCACCCCGGCCATCTCTTCTTCCACTTTCACGGTCTCCGGCCAGTAGCTGTTCACCAGTTCCCATATGGATGTGACAAGCTGCCAGTCCTTTTGCGTCAGGTTTTTAAGCAGTTCCCGAACCTGTTTTTCCGAAACGCTGTAACCATCCAGCACGCGCTTGCGGTTCAGCTCTGTCCCCCAGTTCAAGGCAAGGCAGATCACTTCTTCCTTTGTCAGCACGGACGTCCCGAAACGGAATTGCTTTTTGCTGCGCATCTCCGATTTTTCCTCATCAGAATATGCTGCAAGCATTCCTTTCACAGTCCCTTCCGCTTCTTCCATCATCAGCGTTTTCTTTTCCCAGGCGCGGTTCACCGGATCATACAGGTACTGCACCGCTTCCGGCCCCATCCACTCCAGGACCGTTTCAATCTTGGTCAGTTCTACCCTGGCTGCACGCGCTTTCCTTTCAACCTTCTGGCGTAACGTTGGGGATCCTGCGTTGGTCGTGTCCGCATTTTGGATTTCCGGGACGCGCTTATCCATGCTCAGCGCAATGGAATCGCACACGTCCCGCAGCATGACCGTATTGCCTTCCGCGTCCTTTGTAGCCTTGATCTTATTGGCATCCAGCCCGCTCTTATACATTGCCCCCAGCATGTCATAGAAATAATCGTATTGCTCCATCGTCAGGCCGCTGTAGCCATCTTTGTAAACAGTGTTGCCCGCCATGGCCGCAATGATATAATCCGGAAGGCTGATGTTTCCAAATTCATCCACAAAGAAAGCGCTCAGGTCGCCGGCATAACCCTGGAACATGGAAAGGATGCTCATGCTATCGGATGGTTTTTGCGCGTCCTGCTTGGACAGCCCCAGGACAAACAGCCCGTGATTGTACATGTACCGTTCATTGGCCGGGATATTGTTATCCCGCTGGATGGTCTTCTGCCTGGCCAACAGTTTTGCATTCCGTCTTTCCAGTTTTTCCTTGTTCTTCTGGGCCAGCGCCGCGTACTCCGCAAAAATACGCTGCCTTTTCTTTGCCTCCGTTGCTTTCTCCCACAGCTCACCCGGATTGACATCACCTTCCGGACTGTACTGCAACTGCGCGTCAATGGCTTTTTTCATGTAAGCAGCGCTTTCCTCTGCGCAGGTACGTTCCAGCGCCCGCCATTTGGCCACATTCGTCGCTTCTTTTAACGGCATCCCTGCCATGGTCTCTTCCGCGTACTTCTTTAACAGCTTCGTATCATTGATCACAGAGTCCCGGTACACCCGTACCGCCTGGCTTGTCTGTCGCCGGATCTTGCGGAACTCATTCGCTGCCGCCAATGCCTCGTTCTTGTTCTTTGCCTCCTTCATCTTTTTGATGGCATTCAATTCTGATTTGTTCCAGATGCCGGCGCTTTGGAGTTTCCGAACCGCTTCCTGCAGCTTTTCATTTTCCGTGGTTTCCTGCCCGGATTCAGCTGCAGCCTTCTCCACTTCCTGTAACCGTTCATTAATGTCCCGGTTCATCTGTTCATTGCCAACATTCATCCGCCTCATATACTGGTATTCAAAAGCCAGGCAAAGGCCTCTGTATTTACTGCTGTCCACCGCTTTCTCCGCATCTTCCCGGAGTTTTTCTTCCGAAATGTTTTCTAGGTATTCCTTCATCCCTTTCCTTACAGCCCGGTTCACCGCAGTGTCAAAATCGCCTCTTTCTTTGATTTCCTTCTGGTATTCCTCATAGGTAATACCCAGTGAATCAGCTGGCCACATTCCCACGATAGCGGGATTGTTCTTCACCAGCGCTTCCGCGATATAAAGCGGTTCCTCCCGCAATTCCGCTTCCGCTGCTGCTGTCAGTGCCTTCCTGCGTTCTTTTATCGATTCCTGCTGTGCCTTTCTCAGGTCTCCTATCGCCCTGGTCAACACTTTTTCTCTTGCGTACTCGCGAGCCTTTTTGCGCCAGCGCTTATACATTGCCTTGCTGTCCGGTTCCACAAATTCAAAGCCGCCGGCTTTTTCAAAGGATTCCGCTTCCCGAAGCCGGAACGCAGCTTCCACTTCCTCTTCCGTTGCCAGCATACGGTTCATGACCTGCTGCACTTCGACGGATGGCAGGCCTCCCAGATACAGGAAGTCTTTGTACAGTTTTGTCAGCCAAGTCTTGAATTTCCTAAAGATTTTTATCAGGCCGCTTGCCGGCGCTTCCCCATTCATCAGGTATGCTTCGAATCCCCGGGCAAACTTTTCATGCTGCTCCCTGGTCAGTTGTTCCTGGTCCGGCTTCCAGCCCAGCCAGTTCTTTATCGTTTCCCAGTCTTTTTTCACCTGCTCCAGCGCGTTTTCCATCCCTGCCAGTTCCTTCAGGTCTTCCAGGAACACGTGCCCCAGTTCATGGGCCATGGTGCTTTCATCTGCAGAATTAAAGATAGAAATGATGCGGCGACCGGTCGCATCGAAACCTGTACTTCCCTGGATCTTATTCCCCCGGCGTTGCTGACGCTGGTAGTACTCAGGATTATCTTGTTTTAGCTTGACTAAATCGATTTCATCTGCTATTCTTAATGCAGAATGAAGTTCGTTAATTGCTTGCTGTGTAAGAGCCATTAGGCGCTCATCATGGTTTAGCAATGAAGCGAGCTTCTTTTTATTTATGTACTTTGCGTTACCATTGCGTATTTGTTCATAGAACCATTCATACCTTGGCTTAGTGCTTTTTGTTCCCGTCTTAGGATTTTTAACAGTTGCATCTTTGCCATATGCGCTGGTCATGATATTGACCTCATAACCGCCTGCTCCAGTTATCTCGTTCAACCTAAACGGCACGATGATTCCACTTCCGTTTTTATCTTTCAGTTCAACAGCTACAACAATATTCTTTTGTCCTTGTATAGAATCAGAGAAGAATATTGCCAAGGGGTTTGTTAGTGCTTCCGGTATTTGTTTGGCAAGATACGGTGTGAATTGGTTTTGGTGTTTACCCAAAATTATCTTATGCAGATTACGGTGTTTTATTTCTATCGGCAACCTCTTTGCTCCACCTAAAGTTAAAGCCAGCGGCGTGTCCATGACCCTAATATAGTCACCTGTTAATGTTCCGTTCATTAAATCGTCTATTGTTTTCCCCCACGCTGCTGCATCTGCTTTCAGTTTATCCATAGGTGTAACCGGTTCATTGTCAGCCGTCTGGAAATAGATATTGTCATTATCAGGATCATACCCGACATTCCGCCCAGAAGCGTCCTTGATCTGGTTCGGTTCAAAGGCAATAGTAGTACTTACGCTACGGCCACCACTTCCGGCATCTTCCTTTAATGTCATTCCATCATAATCTTCCTGACGCATATAAGCGTCCAGCATATTCTTCAAATTGTGGCGTGCCTCAGCTTCATAATCTGTCCATTCTTTTAAAATCTTGTCCGCTTCACCGTGTTCAAGGAGCTGGCTTTTCTGCTCTTCGTACTCTTCTTCGGTGATCTTGCCTTCCTTGTATTCGTTGTAAATCCGTGCGTATTCTTCATCATCCTTTGCATCGGCTTCTTCATATCTTGTATTGAAGTCCTTTAATTTCGCCTCCATTTCTTCCGCAGCAACCTTGTACCCGGACACATTGTCTTTTAACCACTGGTTGACTTCTGAACGGTCTTTAAAGGCAAGAGGATTCCTTATGTTTGCGAACAACGGCATCTGGATGGAACCCAAGCCAATATCTTTATCATCCGGTTTCATAAAAATGCCGTAAGGCGTTTCACTATCATTCGTGCCAGCGCCCTGTCTTTTTACATCAAAAGTGTCAAACGTATTATTGGTCTGATGGTACAGAACCTTCGGTTCCCCGTTTTCATCGACTACTTTGGAACTATCCTTGACGGAATTTAGTATTCGTGATAATATAATATCAGTAAAAGGTGCTTGCTCCTTTACGCCTGGGTCACTAAACCAGAAACGATCGGGAGAAGTGCCTTTTTCATTTTCTTTGTATATGACAACATCACTTATTGCTGTCGAATGAAGAAGTCTGTCTTTGGTTCGTTTTTTCCTGTTTTCTTCGAAAGCTGTAAAACGTATATAATAAGTGCTTTCCCCAACTCTGAATTTATTTACATAGTTATAATATCCTAAAATATTATTGTGTATTTTATGTCCTGGTTTTATCTCTTCTGGCATTGCCGGAATAGGTATTGACGATTTAAACAATACTGGCAAAGAATCAAGTATGCTTAATACAGGGAACCCTTTGTGATCCCTAACTTTGCCAACAAAACTATTAGGAAATGTTAGTATTGTTCCCGTTTCATCATGAGTTATCCCATTATATTGTTTAACTTTTTCTTCTGCGTCTTTCTTTTCAATATTTGCATCGTTAACTGTCACTTCTATCGGAGAAAGAGCAACAATTCTTTTTGCCGAATCAACAAAATCCCAGTGCCCAAACCAATTCTTAAAAGCAGGCGTGCGAACAGTAACCCACTGATCTTCCGTAAGATTGGTGGGTTTTCCATTTGGCGCCTTCATCCATTGTTCTGAACCTATATACAGTTTTCTGACTTTTTCTTTCTGCCGGTTAAACTCTGCTGGGGAAACCTGGAACAGTGTTGTCGCCTCTCCTCCACTTTCAAACGTGCCTCCGATCCGGATGCCCAGCCGGTCACGGAAATAATCAGAAGCGGTATATTCATTTCCGCTGGCCTTTCTCATCGCTTCCGCAAACCGGTCCGCATGGCGCGCCATCAGCGCAGCGCCTGCCCGTGCGCTCTTTTTTACCTTTTGGTTTTTTGATTCCTGCGCCAGCATGGCGGAAACATTGCGGTACACATCATAGGCTTCTTTGCTCATGCCGTCCGCAAGTTCCATTTCCTGCAGGTCAATCCCGCTGATACGGTCCTTGATGGCGTCCAGCGCCGCAATATTCTGCTGCAGGTTAAAGATAGCCTCTGCATTCTCCGCAAACTGCTCATCGGAAATCATTCCCCGCTGCAAAGACGGATGCTTTGAAAAGTCTTTCCCTGTCAGCGCGTCAATGGCAAACTGCCGGTATTCCTCTTTTGTCGGTTTCCGTCCGTAATCCTGCAGGAACTTTCTGTACCATTCCGCATTGTTGCTGTAATAAATAACCTTGCCGTCAGGCGTACGGTAGGATTCCGCGCCCTTTTCGGCAAACTCCTGGATATCTTTTACAATGGGATCCAGAATTTCATCCAGCATCCGCTGCTGGGTCTTCCGTAAATCACTCCAGCCTTCCTTCACATTGTCAGGACGTACCATCAGGATCTCCGCTACCGCGTCCCGTTCCCTGCCTTCCTTGAAATCCCTGGCCAGGATGTTATCTATTGTCTTCAGCCGTGCTTCTTCCCGGCGGACGCTTTCTTCGTCCAGGATGTTCCGGGCATCAGCTTTCCACAGTTCCGCGACTTTCTGGTTACGTGCAAAACAGCGGTCGGTCTCGGAAAAACTGATATAGTCTTCCCCGATAGCAAACTTCCCTTCTTCCGTTTCCATCTTTGTCTGGAAATACACTTCGGTCGGAACCGTAAGGTCTGCTCCGGTGTCAATGGCCGTCTGTACCACGCCTTCATCCAGCCCGGCTTTTTTGCCCAACTCCTTGAGCGCTTCCGTCCCGCCTTCCTGCTGTTTTACCAAATCAGTATCGACATGGACATTCTCGTAGCCGGAACCCTGGACTGTATCATGCATAACCTTTTTGGCCACATCCGGGTCTTTTTTGAAAAAACTTGTAATCCCTTCGCTGGCTTCCATCATGCGGATCATGCCAGTACCGGTTATATTTTTCAGCCGCTCCGTCAGTCCTTTTTCCCTTATCTCTGCCAGACGCGCCGCCCTGTTCACCACACTGAAGCTGCCAGATCCCGCTGCCGTAACGCCAAAACCAAAGGAAGGGATCAGCGCTTCCACAAAATCTTCCGCTGAGCCTTTTAAAATATCGCCTATGCTGTACTTGGGAATATTGCCTCCCCAGATAGCATGGGCAACATTGCTCAGTGCCATGTCAGCGCCTGTCTGGAATCCTTCCTCGACCGATTCGCTGATAGTCACTTCCCCCGCGCCGGCCAGTATCTTTTTGAAAGCGGCAAGCATGGACGCAGTATCTTTTGTCCCGGACAGGATATTCCGGATCTGCGCCGCTGCCACGCTCTTGTTCCCTTTCAGTACCTTCAGTATTAAATCCGCATTGGCAAATTCAATACCGGTTTCAACTCCCGCTGCGATTACCGCATAGGCTGCCGCTTCCTCATTCGTCAGCAGCATGTCACCCTTTTCATTTTTAAACTGGGTGTACTCCATGTACCGCCGGGCCGCGCTATGCTCAAACATATCTTTCATATACCCGAAGCGCATGCCCCAGCTGAACCCGGTACGTAGCGCCGCAGGAGCCATGGCCAGGCTGGCGCCGCCTGTCGGGACGGACACCAGTACCGTCGCGCCCACCGCAGTCGCTGCCGCTGCGCCGCCATAGAAGGTCCCTTTTGCCAGGCCCCAGGCCTGCTGCGGGGCCTGTTCCGCTGTCCGCCCAACAATGGACACCAACGGATCGTCAAAAAAGTCCGGCGCTTCCCGCATGTCCATGTATTCTTTGCGCAGGTTTTCCAACTGCTGCAGCTCTTCTTTGGAAGGGTCACGGAGCATGCTTAAAGCGTCCATGCCGACTTTGTCCATACGGCGCTGCATCTGGCCTTTTTTCCACCCGGTAATGCCGGCATCAAAAATACCGTGCATCTGCCGGATGTTTTCAATGTTCTCCAAGGCAATCGCCGCATCCACCAGGCTCCCATTATTTATAATGTTTTCCAGGCCCGGATATGCTTTTGCCAGTTCCTTTATAGATACTTCCTCTGTGCCAGGCTGCATCAGCGCCAGCTGCTTGCGTGAATAATTATAAATGCCTCTTGCCTTGTTCAGCGTCTCCGAGCTGTGGAGGACCGTCTCTTCCGGAATGCCGGTCTCTATAGATATTTCTTTTACTTCCCGCAACAAATCCGGTCGGCTGTTGGTGTAAAGCTTCCAAGCGTCAATACGTTTGCCTGCCGTTTCCATCTCTGCGTCCATCTCCGCAGTCTGGTTCGCTGCCAGCATGGTTTCCACGCGCCCCGCAACTTTATCTGTAGTCTTTAAAAAATCCAGAACCTCATAGTTCGGCTCAATCTTTTTCGGGCCTGTGATATAAGCGTCACTGTCATACAAATCTCCGGAAGAATCCGGATTTTCACCCCAATTTTTAGGTAACGTTACCTCAGGCGCCGTTGCTTCCGGTGTATATCCGTAATCATCCGCCTCATCAGAACGATAAGCAGGCAACGGACTTATCGGCCGCAGTCCTGCTATTTCATCATTAATCTGCTGAAGCTGCTCTTTTGAAAACATGTTTCCTCTCCTTATTCCGCAGCTGACGGATTTAGCAATCTGCGCACCTCTGCTGCATCTTTCACAATCATACTTATACCGTTATCCAATTGGATATCAACCTGCTTGCTGTTTTCGACAGGAACTATCTTCGCACTATCAATCCCCGCCATAGCCAACCTGCCCCTTGTCGGCTTGAAACGTTCCGTCTTGTCCATCCAATAGTCTCTCGGAGTTACGATATCGCCCAGGTCAATTTCCTCCCTGCTGTCCTTTAGGAACTGCTGCACTTCCTCATCTGTCGGCGTGCGTCCCTTTTCAGCTCTATACTTATTGATTTGCCGTATCGCGTACGCTTTTGCCCGCCGCCATTCAATAATTTTTTCATCATCTCCCAGGTTTTTATACCATGCTTTGAAAAGCGATTCCATTCCGCTCCAGTCATAGGCAAAGATTCCCTTGCCTTCCTTTTTCTGGCGGTATGCGTTCATAAACGACTCGTATTGCTCGCTTGTCGGATTGCGGCTCATTACCACTTGTGACCAGTCGGACATCGTTTGGTAATCGTGATACATGAGGGAATCCAGTAAACGGCTCTTCTCACCAACATCAAGGCCTTTGCGGCTTCCACCTTTTTTACCGCCCCAAGGATTACTTGTGTTGTTACCGTTACCACCTGCAACCTGGCTCCACCAGTACTTTGCAGCCGTGTAACCTTTTTGGCGTAGTTCCGGATTCCCACCGGCAATCCGTTCCACACAGTCTGTATAATCTTTCCAGCTTGCGTTACCCGCGTCACGCAAGGCCATCAGCTCACTGTTCATGCCGTTATAGCTTGCGTCCGTCTGCAGGTTCTGCAGGTGTTTGTACCGGTTCCATTCTGCCATCGCATTATCCATATACCGCTTCTTATCCGTGGGTGTTGCTTTCCGGGACAGTCCTCCCTTGTAACCGCCCAAGTGCAGATGATACCCGCTGCCTACGTCATGGAATAATACTTCCTTGAATGCACCACTATTTTCAAAATAAGCGCGAATCTGTTTTGCCTGTGCGTCAGTAACATTATCCGGCAGCACAATGTCAACGGCATCCCCACCGTTTTCACGGATAATATGATGACTGTTCGGTGCAGACGGATTTATTTCCATCTGATGTTCCCGTGTCCTTCCTCCGGAAGAAATCACGGCGTCAATACCGAATTTATATTTCAATATCCCGCCAATCTGCGGCAACGCAGACCGGAACTCCGGTGTCAGCTGCCGAACCTGTTCGTCAATATTTGCTCCCTGGGTCGGCATCACATAATTTTCAAATCCACCCAGATGCTCATTGGCAAACTTCTTCTCCACCGCTGCAAGGAAGGAAACCGGGTCCTTGTACTGTTTCACCATTTCCGCCAGTGTTGCTGTATCTCTCTCTGTCTGAATCCGTTCTGATACAATCTGGGATAGTTTCCTGCACTTTTCCGGATCCATAGTGGCGCCATACCGTTGCAGCAGGTCATTAGCCCCTGTCCAATCGTTCTGGCTGATGGCGGTGTTTACTAACATCCCTGCCAAATTCCCCTGGGCTACCCGGGTCATCTGCTTAATCTTCTCTTCCCCGTAATGTTCATAACGCGAGGCCACAAGATACGCTGCCTTGTTCATCGCCCCGTCCACGTTTTCCGGGTTCATGTAATCGGACGTAGCCAAATTTGCTACATCCATCAGGCCATTTTTCAATACGGTATCGTTGAACTTTTCCGCTTCCCCGATCTGGTAATTGATCATGGACTGCCGACGGCTGTTATAATCCCGCGTCAGCATGTCATTGTAGCGACGGCCTGCCTCGCCATAGAGGTAAGAGCCGTATTTCTTCTGGATACGGCTCCGGATCTTCTGTTCCCGCTCATCAAACTGTTCCACTGTATTCAAGGCATCCTGTTCCTTGTTCTGCCGCAGTTCGTTGGTCAGGTCCATTAATTCTTTGTTATATTCATTATTCGCCTGCATAATGCGCCCGGTCTGCACCTCTGCCCGCAGCCGGTCAATCCCACTCAGGACGATGGCGCCACTCTTTGCCTGTTCCCGTGCCAGCGCCTCCGCGCCCGGATTGCTCGCCTTCACGTTACTGGTCCTGTCCGCAGGCGTTCCCAGCTTTCCCTCTGCCCTGTATCCGCTGAAGTCCATTTATATCACCACCCGTAAATCCCTGAAGCATCCACGCCAATCCCTTTTCCTACCGTCCTGTAGTTCGTCGTATTCAAACCCACTGCAGAGCCGATGTCCCAGCTTCCGTTTGCGCTAAAGCTGCCAGCCCGTACTGCGTTCCCGGTTCCGCCGGCATTCTGTACCGCCGCTGATTTCGGAGTGTACAGGGAAGATGCCAAGCTGAATGCTGTGGATAGTCCTGCATTAATCCACGCCCACTTCCCTGCCTTCCGGTAATCCTTAGCCTGCTGGTGGTACATATTAGCCGTGTTCGTCTGGTCTGTGCTGCGCTGGAAAATATTGTCCACTTTCTGCCGGGCATTGTACCTTTCAAGGGCATACTGCTTTTCCATCTCGTACTGGCTGTCCGCCAGTTCATTTAACGCGCTGCCGGTAGCAGACAGTCCGCTGGCCGCTATGTTCACCCGCTGCCACGCAAGATTTCGGGCTTTCCGGCGCCGTTCATTCTGCTCATTGATCCGGCTGTTTTCCGCGGCCTGCATGGCCTGTTCATCCAGTTTCTGCGCGTTCTGCTCCGCAATTTTTGCGTTCTTTTCCGCCTGGCTGGCCTGGGCCTTCGCCTGCTGGTCTGCCGTATATCCCTGCCACAATCCCCCGGCCACCGCCGTGATGATCGCTGCTGTCATCGTACACATTTCTCTTCATCCTTTCTGAACTCAAAATACCGGTAAAGGCACCCGTAAGGCGGCAACGGTTCCGGTTTGCCCACCTTTGCCCCCAGCCATTCCAGCCACTGTATGGTCTGCCGGTTCCCGGCGTCCACATAATTCCACAACACATCCCAGTCTTTCAGCAGCGCCCGGATGCCTTTCCGGCTCGTCCGGCCTACATAGATCTTGCGGACCTGTGTCGCTTCCGTCGTCAGCATCCAGATGCAGCTTTCCCGTGCAAAGGGCGACGTGGCGTACACACCGAAGGCTGCCACCGGCACACCGTCGAACAACGCCACCCGCGCCCACTTGCTACTGGAAGCGCACAACAATAAATTGTCCCGCACGCCCGTCCGTCCGGCCAACCCCACAATCTCACGGTAATCATCTTTCTTTAAGTGATCCGCGATGTACAGCACCTGCTCTTCTGTCGGCGTTACAAACTCAACCACCTGGCGCCACCTCCGGCACGATCGCAATAATGTTCATAGGCAACGGGTCTTCCTGCCGGATCGTCACCTGCAGCGTGTCCTCGTACCCCGACTGCGGCAACGTCACATACTGTTTCCCCGTAAACAGCTTTATCGGCGCATCGTAATTCTCGTTGCTGCGCCATTTTATTTCATCCATCTTCCCTTCGTTCAGCCCGTACCAGCCGCCCCGGCTCTCCCGGAACATCATCATCAGCCGGGCGATGCGTTTCTTCCGGCTGGCCATGGTCCCGTCTGCTGCGTTCACCTCAATGGGAAGCGTTTTTAATTTGCTTTCATACCCCAGGCCGATCACCAACGTCTCAAACACGTGGCCCAGCGCCAGGGAACCGTCATTGGCCACTTCCTGTTCCGGGAGCACGTTCCCGTCCCCCAGAATCTGCACCGTCTTTCCCGCCAGCCAGTTCAGCCCGGTAAGGGTTGCGTCAGTATTATTCGTGACCATGTATCCCGCATCCGTGAAAAACTGGTTTTCCGCTTCCGGATCCTGCACCTGCCTGCCCATCACTTCCACATAATACTTCCCGTCCCGCAGCACTACGGCCCACAGTTCATCCTCGGTATCCCCGGAAATGGAACACACGTCGATGAATTCCCCGTCCGTGCTGTGACGGTGCCAGGCGTACACGTCCTGCTCCTTGATGTATGTCATCCCCAGCAGCACACCGTCTTCCCGTACGCACCACACAATACTGTTGGGTACCTGCTGGTACGTGATGCTTTTTATCTCATGCCCTTCAAAGAGATGCGCTGCCAGCAGGGAAACGTCATCGCCTTCATATTTGTCGCTGTCATAGGTGTAGCCCAGGTCCCGGATGATGTTCCCCTGCTGCTGGGCGTACACGATCCGCCCGCCAATCAGGCATGGCGTCAGGTTATTGATGCCCCTGTACTCCTGGGGCTTGCTTTGCTGGTTAGACGGTGTGATGGGCTTGTCCCCTCCGCTCACCTTGTAGGTACCGCCTGCCGTCTGCATCAGGATTTCACCGAATGTTGCCATGAAACGGATCCCGTTCATCTGCCCGTTGTTCAGCGTCCCGGTGATGGCGTCCGTATCCACCTGGGGGATGCTTATGCCGAAATTGTAATAGTCGCCGGTCTGTGACATCCAGAAGGTCTGTGGGGCTGTTTTTGTCGCCGCCAGCACAAACCGGTCTTCAAAGAACCCGCAACAGGAAGGGTATCCCTTATTGGCGCTCCATGGCGACAGCGCGTAATCCTTGGTTGCCGATGTCGCCGCCAGCGCCCGGACTACCGTGGCCGTCGCGGATGTCCCGCTGTTCACTGCCGTGATCTTCACGATGCCTTCGTAATCGCTGGCAAAGGTCTGGATCACTACCTTGCCCGTCTGGTTCGGGTTTTCATCGCTCCATACCGACGGATCAAAGTCTGAAGACGTCACCCGGTATGACACAATCTCCGTCCCGTCATTGGTAAAGGTCATCTGGTAATTCTGGGAATGGTTGTTTGTCTGGCTCCGCTGTTCCACCCAGCTGCCGGAATCGCTGTCGTATTTTTCCACGTGAATGGTCCCTGTCCAGAACCCGAAGGTCTCCACAAACACACTGCCCCCCGGCGGGCATACCACTTGCAGGGTGCCCGGCACGCCTTCCGCCTTTTGGCTGGCAATCTTTTGTTCCAGCGCCAGGAAGCTGCCCACCATGTCCCGTGTAAAATAAGACGCGCTGGCCGTCAGGGTAATGTTCCCTGTCCTGGCCGACGGCGTAATACTGATCCCATTCCGGATAGGATCCTCAAAGGGCCCTCCGGTGATGTCCATCGTACTGTATGTCCAGTTGGCGCTGCCATGCCGTACCAGCGTTTTCGGTGGATGGTTCGGGTGCGTCAGGAACAACGTATCCGCGCTCTGGGTGTATTTAATATCCGCCAGTTCCGACACCAGAAAATCATTGGCGACAGTATACGGATCCCCGTTCCCGTCCACCACGATCCCCTGCTCCGTATAAAAACGGAAATGCCCGGCTGTCACTTCCACGATATAATTCTGGTCACTGCTGTACCGGAACGGAAGCAGCCGGGCCTTTCCGTTGCCATGCGTCTGCGCCACGTACCGGAAGCCCGGCCTCCGGGACACGCCGCCATATCGCAGCACGATCATGTTTTCGATCGCTGCCGCGCCTACATCATACTTGGCCAGGTCAATGCGGCCATATAACGCCGGGGCTAATTCCCCACCGGCAAAACTTGGTTTTAACTGGTACATGATCAATACCTCGCCATCGCAAATGCATCCAGCCGCGGATCCAGTTCGTTCTGTTCGTTCACCGCGTCCGAGCTGCTCTCCTCGAAATACGCATTATATGCCTGCAGGCACTGGTTCTGGATGTTCTGGTTCCCCGTCAGCTTGAAGGCTATCTCTGCTGCCAGCTTCCAGGACAACGCTTCCACGAATCCGTCGTCAAACAAATCGCAGTCCGTCACGTCCGCCGTGAACTCCGCCACGCATTTTTCCACGTTAGCGTAAACCACGCGGCCTTCCTTGTCAGACAGGATCTTGTACCGCTGGTACTCCGGTATCATCCGGAATTTTTCATCAAACAGCTTCCGGATGGTCACACATTTTGCAGGATACCGGTACGCATACGCATAATCACCAGGCTCCGTGTCCAGCAGCCCCAGCGTTTCCCTTCTGGTAGCGAAGGGCCAGGGAAAACGCCGCAGCACGCTTTTCCGGGCTACATCATAAAACTGCCGGCACAGCCTTGCCGGTTCCGACGCCTCATCCATGCGGTCAATGTTCGCCACGCCTATATGGCTCAGCGCCATATTACTGATCGTAATCTGGTCCATAACTACCTCCTATATGCGGAAAACAGAGCGGAGAAAACTCCCCGCCCTGCCTTTTGTTCCTTTTACTGCGCAAACCGGGGCGCGTCGCCCAGCCACGCCGTCAGTTTACCACCCGACAACGTACTGCCCTGTGGGGCCGAAGCCGCCATCACCAGCCGGACATACTTGTTGCCGTATTTAATCGGCGCATAGAACTGCGCCAGCTGTGCAGGAGCTGCCTGGGACACGCTGGCCGGGGTGGATACCGTGATCTCATCCACCACGTTCGCCGCAAACGTGGCTGCAGGGGCAGACTGCAGCTTAATCGTGTCAACCTTGCCGACGCTCATCGCCTCGGTCAGTACCACATTCACCAGCAGCGGGGTCACCGCGTTTCCTACGTGCCCCAGTTCAATCACGTTGCTGGTCACGCTGGCCGCTACGGTCGTGTTTTCACAAAACAATAATTCCGCATCAATATTTGCCATTTCTTTTCATCCTTTCCGTCAAATTAAGAAATCTGGGATTCCGTGTTCTTGATCGCGTCACAACGCAGGATCGGCACGCCATAGAAATGCGTGATCTTCTTGCCCGCGAACTCGTCGATGCCCAGACGCACATTGGTCTTCTTGCTGGCACAGATATCCAGGAAGGTCTGCACACTGCGGTTGCAGAAAATGCTCAGGCTTACTGCGTCCGGGTTCTCGATCTGGTTGTACGCCTTGATCAGGGTCTCGATAAACGCATCCGCCGCGTTCTGGGTCAGGGTAGCCGTGCTGATGTTGGCCACGCGGACGATGAAGCGTGGGTCACGTACTACCAGGCCGGCCGCCCAGTTGTACTTGGAACGGTAACCGTAATAAATGCCCTGGTTGCTGTCGCGCAGCTCTACCCGGCCCATGTCCTCATAAGTGAAGCCCGCGTGGGATCCTTTCGGGAAGATACCGTAACAGGACAGGTTACCAAAGCCTACGATCCACAGGGAAGTCAGACTGTTGCCGGTACCGCCTGCGTCAATGATCTGGTCTGCGTAAATGGCGTCCTGGTTGGTCTTGCTGTAAAAATACGCGCTCAGGCCGGTGAACTTCGCCGGGGTCACTTTTTCATCCCCGTAGAAGAACGTCGCTGCCATCTCCTGATTCATCGCTTCCTGGATCCCCGCGTTCTCGGAGAGGCGCCATTCGTTAGAATTGCTGTTCTGCTTCAACAGTTTTTCGTCAATATCCGCAAAGCCTTCCATCTCGCCGCAGGTAAAGGACGCCTGTTTCACCTGGGTCTTTACCGGCTTGGTGCCGCGGTTGATCAGGCGCCACGCCACCGCCGGCAATGCCGCGCGGATGGTCGCCGTGTCACGCTGGCCGTCGTTGCATTCATGGAACGGCATCACCTGCAGGATCTTGTTGGTTTTGCTCTGCTGTTCAATAATCTGCTGATAGGGCTTCTGGCCATTGGCCCCAAAACGATCCGCCCATTCTTTTAACGTTACAAAATCGCTCATAATTATTTATCCTCGCTTTCTTTACTCATATTTTGAATTCGGGAACATCATGTCCGCCGCGCTCTGCGACTTCCCGCCCGGTTTCCCGTCAGCCCCGGAGTCTTCCTGCAGCAGGGATCCGATATTCTGCAGCATCTTTTGCACCGCCGGGTTCCATGCCGCCCCTGTGTCAATCAACACTTTCATGGCCTCCCCGCCGCCGAAGGTATCCACCGCCAGTTTCGCGCTGGCCATGGCCTGCGGTGTGGTCATTCCCTGTTTCGCGCATTCATCCGCCCAGGTGTTCCGCTGCGCTTCCGCCGCCTTCACCGTCTCCAGCATCAGCCTGCCGTGAAGGTCAACAAGCTTGTCCACGCCTGCCTGGTCCAGTTTTAATTCTTTGGCAATATTCGTGAACTCTTCCGCTACGGCGGGCGCAATTTCCAGCCCTTCCGCCAGCTTGAATTCATACTTGTCCGGGATAACCGGGTTCGGGTTTTGGGGTTTGGGATCCCCATTGCCGAAAGGGTTCTGCTTGAAACCGTTGTCATTAGCAGGCGGATTCCCGCCTCCAGCTCCCGCACCGGGATCGCCAGTGCCACCACCAGCGCCATTATTGTTCGGATCACCTCCGCCCGGATTTCCTGCGGCCGGGCTGCCGCCACCATTTCCACCATCCGCGCCTCCTGCCGGTTCGGCGTGTAACTGCAACACAATTTTCCACGGTTCCTTCATGGCTCTTCACTCCTTGTAAAAATCAAAATCCTCTTTTTCTTTTTCCACTGCCCGGCGCTGCCGTTCCTGGTCTTCCCGCAGCATCCGGTATTCCAGGGAGAGGCCGTCTTCGCCGTCCTCCCGTTCCAGGCTCCGTATCTCCTGCAATAAATCAGTCCCCACGCTCCGCCTTCCGGTCAGGAGCATGTTCGTATTCTCCCCGTCGCTGAAGTCCGTCCGGTACACGCCCGTCAGATCCAATACGCCCAGCATGGCCTCACGCCCTTCCCGGGTGGTCATCAGCCAGCGTAATGTCGTCTTGTCCATCTCACGCGCCTCCCAACAGGATATCCGCCGGGTTGCTGCTGCTGATCCGGGTATCCGCCAGCAGCCGCGCCGCCTCCACACTGTCCTTCAACGGCTTGGCCATGGCCGCCGCCTGCTGCATCTGCTGCTGCTGCGCCTGTTGCGCGGCCCGGGCCTCGCGTATCTTTTTCACTTCCGCTTCGTCCCGCAGGATGTCTTCCGGCGCACCGTTCAATGACGCATGCTTGCGCAGCGCCGCATCCAGGTCCAGGTTGTCCATAATCTCCGGGGAATTCCCTGCCAGGTTCCCGGCAAAGGCAATCGTCCGTTCAATGGCCGGCGTATCCACCATCTTCTGGGCCTGTGCCAAAAGCGAAACAAATTCCACTTTCAGTTCGTCCACGCTGCCGATCTCTTCCGGCATCTCCGGGAAGATCCCGTTCCGCATGCAGATCTCAAAGGTACGCTTCGTCAACGGGATCAGCACCTCATTGTGCATCTGTTCCAGCACCGGGGACAGCATCAGCAGTTTTTCCTCATGCCGTTCCGCCACTTCCCGTGCGGTCATCTGGGGATTGTCCTGCTGGGACAGCATCACGAACAGGTCGTTGAAGAACGCGCTGGCGATCAGCTGGTGTTTTTCCTTCAGCTTTTCTAGCACGTCCTGCCGGCTGCCCGCCACCTGGAACAGCGGATAGATCTGTCCCTGAGTCCCTGCGGGTACCGTGGTCTGCGTTCCCGGAAGCCGGGAGACTTTCCCTACACTGCCCGGCACCACCATAGCAGGATCCGACAGCTGGTCCAGCATCCGCAGATCCGCTTTTTCCAGTTTCTGCAGCTGTTTGCAGTCTCCCAGGCAAAGGTGCCCCGGCCCCACGCCGTAGGTGCTGTTGGCCACTACCAGCCAGCGCGGCATCAGGAACGGCTTCTCATGGTACCCGGACACTTTCAGGAACCGGCTGCCCGCCGCTTCCCAGTAATAGGCCCGCCACTTGAAGTTCCCTATTTTCACTGCGTCCGGGTCATAGTCCGGGTTCTCCTCGATCAGCAGGCGCACGTCAAAATAGTCCGTGTAGTTCCGGCTTTCATACGCGCTTCGCACCCTGTCGCTGACGTTCTCGATCCCGAACTCCTTCACCATCTGCCATGCCAGCATCCGGAATTTCCGGGCGAACTGGCAACTGCGTCCCCTGGCATCCACGCCGCCGGCATACTCCCCGCAGGTGAAAGGCCTGCACCAGACCGCCGTGTCGTAGTCCTGCAGCAGCAGCGCAGCCGCCGTGCCAAACTGTGACAGCTCCGCCTCCACCTGCTGCAGCATGTTGTACACGTTGCTCTTGGCGTAGATGGCCATCATGATGTCCTTACAGTCCTGCAGCCACAGTTTCACCGTATGATACTGTGCCTTCTCATGGTCCTGCAGGGACAGCTCGAACCACGGACGGCTGGGAGACGTCAGCCCGCTGTGAAGCCCTGCCGCGCATTTGGCATGGGCCTGCATCGGATACGGGTCCAGGATTTTGTCGTCCCGCCGGGAACCGATAGTACGCTGGCCTTCTTCGTCAAAGCTCCCCCGGTACGGGTTGATGAACTTGCTCAGGTCTCGCCACGTCGGCTCATAGCTGGAACGCTCCATGTACAGCTGGCCCAGGATACAGCGCTTATGCTTCAGCACCTCCGGGTCCTGCAAAAAATCCATTACGTTCATGTCACTCACCCAGCAATGCTTTCTTGATCTGGTCTGCTACTCCCACTACCCCGCCGGTCTGGTTCGTGTACCGTCTCCCTTTGGCCTTGGCCAGCCGGTCACGCAGGTTTGCCCGTTCGGATTCCGTCGCGTTGTCCACCGTGGCCACTGCGGACGAACCCGGCGCCGACTGTTTCACCGAACTCCCACCGCCACTACTATGGCCACCGTGCAGCTGCAATACAATTTCCCACATCTTCCTCACCTCCTATAAATCCCGGTAGGGATCATATTCCTGGTTTTCTATTTCACGCTGCTGACGCTCATACAGCATTGCAGCGTTCACAGGCGTTGCAAATGTTAACGCGAAACTGTCCGCCCCGTCGGGCGAACGTCCTGTCAGTTCCTTGATCTTCGCCTTCGGCTGCAGCTGTATCTTGCCCGCTGCCGTAAAGCTGTACTCCGTTACCGTCAGTTCCGTTTTCAGGTCGCTGTCGTCCGGGATACACCCGCCGGCTTCCAAAAACTCCTTCGCCAGGAAGTACATCTCCGCCCTGGCATTGGCATACCGTGGATCCATAGGCGCCTGGCCGAAGTTCACTTCCACGATGTTCTGCCAGCCCAGCTGGCGCAACCTGTCTATGACGCCCGGCCCCATGGCCCCGCCGTCGATGTTCACGATAGCGGGATTGTGCTTCATCATCTCTGCTGCCATACGGGCCGCCAGTTCCATGGTGTTCAGCCCGTGCCACCGCAGCTGCGGGCGGGTGAACAGGCCCTGCCGGATTGTCAACACCGAATCGTCATCCCCGAACCGGGCTACGTCCAGCGCAAAGATTACCGGCATGCCGTAGACATCTTTGTCCGTCAGCTCACGCTTGGCCGCCGCCGAAACCAAATCAATGGGCATCACGACATTTGAAGCGCTGGCCGTGAAGTCACAATACAGTTCCTGCCGGATCTGCTCCGGCGTCATGTCTTTCGATAGGTCTTCTATCTCTTCCTGGCTCAGCACATTGGATTCATCTACCCGGTACAGGCAAGAGAAATACCTTTCATCCTTCTGGGCCTGCAGGTAACGCTCATAGAACTGGTTCTGTCCTTTCGGCGTCCCGATGAAGTACACGAAACCCTTACGGTCCACCAGCATCGGTGCGACAATCTCACCGAACAAGCTTGGCTTTATCTGTGCGTATTCGTCCAGTATGGCGCCGTCCAGATAATCACCGCGCAGGTTATCCGGCTTGTCCGCCCCCACGATGTAAATCCGCGCCCCCGCATCCCCTTTATGCTGCGTCGGCAGCTCCACAAACAGTTCCGATTCATTCACTTTGCGCCCTGGGATAACTTTCGTGTAATGCTTCAGCCATTCCCACGCAATCTTCTTTGCCTGGTTCCGGTATGGCGCAATGTACGCATAACGCGGCATCAGCAGTCTGTTCTGTACCGCCTTTTTAATCAGCTCATTGATACAGCCGATGGTCTTCCCAAACCGCCGGTGGCATACCAGCACCGCACGTTTCTTTTGTTCCAATGCAGAATGGATGACATCCTGCCAGATCGGTCTGGGCGTGTAGGGGATCACTACTCTCATCCGCTCCCGTCTCCCTTCTGGCTATTCTCCCACGCAAGTTCCAGCGGACCGTCATCCGCACCCGTGATGTTACTGACCTCTTTGGTGCTGTACCCGTAATTACTCATCCATAACCCCGCCAGTTTCGCAGGTATCAAACCCATCTCAAACTTCTCCCTGGCGTCGATTTCGCACTCCTCTCGTACGCGCGCGGTGACGGACTCAAATTTAGGATTTTTTCCATAAGAGGCATGAAAATTCTGTTCCGTCATACCGCAAAAAATAGCAAATCCTTTCAGCGTATAGGTGACCGGACGGACAATTTTGTTCTTCCGGTACCGCATCGTCTCCTTGTTGAGGTCATACACGGTAACCGTCTTGCTGTCACAGGATTTTTTGTACTCCTCCCACAGTTTCAGCATCTGCGATGCCGTCTTTATCCTTCCCTTCTGTCCCATCCGTCTCACCACCTTCCCTGGCGGGCGCAGCGGACAACCGGGAGGATGTCATCGCCCGGCCGGCGTTACCGTCCGCTTAGACGCCCAAATAAAAAAGGACTGGCTGTCAAGGCCAATCCTTTCGACTAACATTATAGCACAGATTTTCCCGGAAAAAGTGTCATACTTTTTTAAAATTTTATTTTTTCTTCCCGGGCCAGTACCCCGGCATAAAATAAAAAGCCCTTGCGGATGCGCCAGTACGTGGACCAGGATATATGGTTTTTGAAACAGGTATCCTCCGGCGATTCCTTGTCGATGTACCTTCCCTTCAGGACCTTTTGCGTAAATGTGTCCTGGACCGCAAAAGCAGCCTGGCATACTCCAACCCACTGTTCTATCTCTTCGGGAGCCATGCCCGCCAGGGCGGTCAGGGCCGTCGGGTCGTCTGACTGTTCTGCGTCCGTCTCTTTCCGGCTGCGGATATCCTGCACGATCTTCAGCATGGCCGGGAAACAGAAGAACACCCTGTCAAGGAATTTTATCTGTTTCCGTGAAAACAAACCGTACATACGTGCCCCCTATCTTTTCTTGCGCTTCTTTTCCTGCTCTTTCAAAAACTTCTTGAATGCCTTCCGCAGTTCTTTGTCGTTCTTCTTCCGGATATTAGTCTCTTTTGCCATCACCATAACCTCCCCTGTGTACCCGTTATCCTGTATTCCGGTATGATGGGCGGCACATACCTGTCCGCCGCCTCCAGTTCCGTCAGTTCCTTTTGCCCGAAGATGGACATGGACCTCATGTAAACGTTTTTGCGCATCAGCTGCAGGCTGATGTAAAACTTCCCGGTAAACTCGTTGTACTCCCGCTTCAGTTCCGTCACCACAAACCCGCGGTGATGCTTTTTCACAAACTTAACCAGCTCCGGGTTCGATGCCTCAAAGGACGTCCCTTCAAACAGGCTCATCTGCTCGAACTGTTTCAGGGAACAGATCCCGTCCGACTTGGACGTGCCCGGCAATATTAAACCCGTGCTCTGCTTCCACCGCTTTTTCCCCGGCTGCGTCTCCGCCCGCTTGCTCATGTAACGGCTGATGCGGATCATGTAATCCGGCCCGTTCCCTTTCATGGACGGGCTGGCTACCTGGATCCGCTTCACGTTCGCCCAGCCGATCCGTTCCCGTTCCGGATGGAAGGGACGGACCTGTTTTGACCAAAGGTCTTCCACCAGGTCACGGGGAAGACAGTTCTCCAGAATCATGTGGTGGTGGATACGCCCGTTCTTGGAACCCGCTTCCGTCACGTAGATATATTTCAGGTTTTTTATGCCGCGCTTTTTTGCTTCCTTCCGCAGCTCCCGGATGTATTTTTTTATAACTTTGTCCGCTTCCTCTTCCGACTCCGGCAAAAAACGGTCCGCATAACTCAGCGAAATAAAATAATCGTTTACGTCAAAATTCCCCTTCACCAAAAGGTCAAAATACATTTTGCTCTTTTTGTCGTTCAGGATCTTCTTGGCCGGCGTGGTAAATTTTTCTTTCCCTTCCCTGGTCTTTGAAATCTTGATCGGCTCTTCCTCACCAAAAAGGCTGTGCTGAAAAATAAAAACGTTCCGGTAATCCGCTTTGCTGAAATTTCTGTTGCTGTAAAACGTCCGCTGCCGCACATTGATATTTTTCATCACAGCTCACTCCATAGGGTTTCCACTTTTTAACATCCACTTGCAAGTCTAAAGCGGTCTTCACCGCTGTCATTTGTTTTCAATTTTCGGCAGGAACCGGGAACGGGCTGCGCATTCCGTCATTTACTTCTTACGCCTGTGATAGAACATCCCGGCTCCTGACTGCCGCATAATTTATTATAGAAGAAAAGCTATTGTTCATTCTTCTTCCGCCTCCTTTTCCATTCCCGGCAGCACCACCTGGGCACGTTCCCCCATGGCATAGGACAGCCCCAGCTTCTCCATCTTTTCCAGCATGGCCTGCAGTTCCGGGTCTGCGTAATAGTTTTCCCGTAACTGCTCCACGGTCATCTTTTCGTCCCTGTGTACCAAAATCGAAATCTTTGGCAACGGCAAGGGAATCGCTATCTTTTCAGACTGCCGGTAGACAAGTCCCATCTTCACGGCATACAAAACGTCCTTCACTTCCGTAGGATGCTGCCACACGATCCGGACGACTGCCACGTTCTTGCGGATCTTGCTCAGTTCGAACGTGATCCCTCTTTCGCTCAGGTTCAGGTACTGGTTCCATATCTTCCGCCCCAGCTCCATCAGCGTCTGGTAGAATTCTGGAACCGCCGGTTCGCTGCTCCGGAAACGGTTATAATCCTCTTCGTTATCCCCACTGAACCAGGCTACCTCCAGCGTCGCATTCTTTACATTGTAGAAAATCGATTTTAAATACATATCATTTCCCCCTCTCAAACCGCTGCAGCAGCTTCAGACCCGTCTCATCATGACGGAACAGCTTCAGTTCCACCACCGCCGCTTCTTCCTGCAGCTTATTAAACGCGTCCTGCGCATCATGCAGGCCGGGCTGCGTCAATGGGAACGATGTCTGGTACACGTTCCGCATCCTGTCTTTTACAGACGTAACATATAACCGGTACGCATTGTTTGCTGTTCTACTCATTGTCGTTCACTTCCTCTTCCGCACGCCCCTTATAACAGGTTGCCGTCCCGTAGGCGATTGCCTCTTCCATGCCGCTCATCTCGTAGCCCAGCGTACATAGCCAATAGTAAAGGGCTACCAGTCTCTTGTCCTCCCTGTATTCCGGAAGGCGTGTGCCCCGTTGCCATTTGTTGGTTACCGGCAGGCGGTCCGGGTCGTCATTAAACATCCGGTAGATCACCATGCACAGTTCTTTCCCGCCCAGGCCGTTCACATGTTCCAGCCATTCTGTTAATGTTCCGGTTTCTTCCGGCGGACAATTTTCACTTCCCAGCGCCTCCTTAAGAACCTCCTTCATCTCAACACATACGTAAGTAGGGTTGCTCATAAAGAAATGCAGCGCTCCCATTATTACATCTTTTTTATTCTTCTCCGTCACCCGCAGCCTTTGCATGAAGTTTTTCCGCAGGTCGTGCATCAGCGCGCACTGCGATTCCAAATGTTCCCATGCAGCTTCGGCCCGTTTCTTCTGTTCCAGCTCCATCATCTTCACACGCCGGCGGATGGTGCTCTCGGAAAAGCCGGTCTTCTCTGCCACCGTTTCCACGCTGTCCCCGAAGTCCAGCAGCATCTGGAAACCCTGGGCCTGTTCCAGCAATGTCAGGTCTGTCCGCTGCATGTTCTCCAGCAGCATGGTTTCCACCTGTTCCTGGTGTGTCATACGAGCAATGGCACAGGGCACTGATTTCAACCCTGCCAGTTTTGCCGCTGCCAGACGACGGTGCCCGATGACCACTGTATAACCGCCCGCCGATTCATGTTCATCCAGCTTGTCCTGCAATTTTTCCGGTGACTCTTTCCGGTAACGTTCTGAAAGCTTGAGCCATTCCTCATCATTGATGACATGCCCTCTCACCACCGTCAGGTTCTGCAGGATCCCTTTTGTCTTTATGCTTTCCGCCAGTTCCGTCAAGTCGCCCAAATCTTTCCGCGGGTTTTCCGGATGTGGGTAAATCTCTGCCACCGGTATAAATACAATCTGGTGCATTATGTCCTCCAATTTTTTATCCAAGATAATTTCTCCCTATGATCCTCACGAACTCGAACCGGGTACCGCCCCGGCGCTCAAATTCCAGCTGGCATTCCCGCCGCAGCCACCGGTCCCTCTCCGGGCAACGGTGCACCGCCCGCGGCCCCAGCGTATAGCAGTCCGCGCACAACGGCACCTTGAACCCGTGCTTCTCGCTGGCCGCCTTCCGGGACCCGGAATAAATATGATGTACATTGTTCGCTTTTTTCCCGCACAGGTAACAGCGTTCCCAGTTATCCGTCAGGATCGATTCTTTTTTTGTCCTCATTTTTCAGTTCCCAGAACCGGGGCGCCGTCCCCGGTCCGTTCTTCCCGATATTGATCTTGCACTCACAGGCCTTCCGTTCCGGATCATCCAGTTTGAACCTGCAGTGTTCGCAGTTCTTCCCCTGCCCGTTACAGTAATATTTCAGCAGGATCCCCATCTGCCACATGATGTTTTCAAGTATCCCGTGACTTACATCCCGGTCTTCTTCGGCTTCCCACACCCGGATCATCTCACCGACTGCGGCCAGCCGCGTCCTCTTTTTGTCCGTCATCCCTTTTTCCTCCTGAATGTATCCGCTTCAGGGCAGGTAGCAAAATGGCTCTCATAGGCCGCAATAGTATCCACACCGTCATAAAACAGGTTCTCTTCCTTGTTTCTCCTGGCCCTGATGGCTTCCCCGTCCAGTGTCACAAACGTGTGCCCGCCTTTGTCCTGCCCGATGCAGGGCGTCACTTCCACCGGCTTCGCGTTCACCGGCATCCATTTCCCCGACCGCTTCATCCTGATGTACCGGATCGCTGCCCCGCACTTCCCGCATTGCGTAACCGCCATATATGTCATATTTCCTCCTGTCATCCGCGGAATTCACTGTTCCATTCCTCCTCGGCCGATTCTACGTCCGGATGCTCATGCTGCGTCCTGTGCCCGCAGTCCCGGCAGATGATAATCGTCCGGATCCCGCATGGATGTTTCTTCGTCCGCGGCCCCACGCCCTCATACGTTACAATGGTGCTGCCGCATTTTGCGCAAGGCTCCAGCCGCTTTTCGTAATAACAGATAAAACCGCTTCCCATATCTTCCCTCTTGTGCTACAATATGGGTGTGAATAGTGCCTGTCAAAACAATATTCACACCCGAAGCCTCCGGCGCCGCACCGCCGCTGGCTTTATTTTTTTGCCCTGGTCCACAGCGGGATCACCAGCTTGTCCCCGGGCCGGATGTATTTCCCTGCCAGGTTGTTCCGCTGCTGGATATCAAACACGAATTCACCGAAGGGCTTGCACTGGCAGTCAGCATAAACTTCAGCTATGGCCCACACCGTGTCCCCTGTCTGCACCGTGTACGTGATATCCGTCACGTCCCCTTCCGGGTCCATCCACATCCAGCACATGCCCGCGCACAACGTCACCAGCACCGCTGCCAAAAAGTGTTTCATTTCTTCTTGCCTCTCTTCCTCGGTTTGTTCACCAGCTCTTTGAATTCCTTGCCCGGTTTGAATGCCGGCGACTTCTTGTCGGAAATGTATACGGTCTCTCCAGTCTGCGGGTTCCGCGCGTTCCGGCCCGCCCGGAACCGCGATTCAAACGTCCCGAAACCTACCAGCTGCACCTTTTCCCCTGCCGCCACCGTCTTTTCAATAGTAGTGACAATCGCGTTCAGTGCGATAAATACAGTCTGCTGCGTCTGTCCTGCTTCCTTCGCCGCTGCGGCAATCAGTTCTGTTTTGTTCATAATGCTTTTCCTCCTATCTGCGTATGCTCTTCTACATATTTTTCCAGCGCAACCGCCGGGACAAACCGCCGTTGACCCCGCTGGACAAAACCCAACTTACCTTTGTTTATCTCGTCTAAAAGAAATGGCCGGCCGCAGCATAACAGTATCGCTGCTTCATTCGGGGTATACAGCAGCCTGCGCGGCACCTGCTTAATCTTGTCTTCTTTGCTTGGTCTTCCCATATTCCCCGTCCCCCTTATCTTCTTCCAGCAGTTCCTTGATCACGACTTCCGAAATGTTCGCCAGCACCGCATACAGTTCCATCTCCC
This sequence comes from Acidaminococcaceae bacterium, assembly GCA_017554485.1. GTDB lineage: Bacteria > Bacillota > Negativicutes > Acidaminococcales > Acidaminococcaceae > Succiniclasticum. The sequence goes on from JAFZIG010000109.1 coordinate 58,172, forward strand.
GGTCGCAGCTGATCAGCCTCCGGAGGATCATCTTTGTCAGCTTTTTCCTGTACTCAACTTCGTTCATCAACTCTTCCATTAACCTCACCCCGCTTTCTACCAAACCACTTCCTGGATCTTTACGCCCAACGCCTTCGCAATCTTCCGCAACGTCGCCAGGCTCGGATCCCGCTTGCCTCGTTCATATTCCCATAGCATTTTATTGCTTACGCCGGAACGCTTCGACAACTCATTCCGCGTCATTCCCTTGACCCGCCGCACCTCTTCAATTTTGTTCATACATTGTTCACCTCCTGTTCTATATTTAGTGTTGTTAAAAACGCTTCACTTGTGTAATATAGAATATATAGTGATGAACGTCTATTCGCCATTCTCGTTCATCCTCATAAGTCTTGGTCAGGAAGGAGGTGACCGCCATGAAGCTAATACCTGTTGTCTCTTCCAACGTAGAAACCATTGGCTATGAAGACGGAATAATCGAAGTCCATTTTCATAACGGCTATGCTTACCGCTATCCAAATTGCAGCGAACAACTCTTCCGTGAATTCTTGAACTCGCCTTCTAAAGGCTCCTTCGTCCACACACGCCTCAAAGGCACCGGCGAAGTCCGGATTCGTTAATCCCAATCCTCTTCAAAAGGAACATGCTTTTCAGTGGATAACAATTCAACACCTGCGCCGGTGACTATTACCGTAGTCATCGGCGTATAGTTCTTTCTAACGTACTCAATTAACGGCCGGGCTGCAGTCCTTAAATCACGTTCGCTATCTGTATAGAGAACATTGCCTCTTTCTTCTGCATTCCCACATTTCCAGCAACCCTGACCCGAATCCGGAAAGTATGACTCCACGAAATCCAAGTTTATTTCAATACCCTCTGCACACACACTCTGTACATCTTTTGCCAGTTCCAAAAAATTCTTTACCCTGGTCTTCATCGCTTCCTGCGCAATCGGTTTTCTGATATCTACTGTCAAATTCATCTTTGCTTTCATTTCCGTATACCGCCTTATTCCAACCGTGATATAATGCTTATGCAATTTACTAACTGCGAAAGGAGGGATTACTTATGGAAAGAACCAGGCATTTTATCAACGAATTTTGCCATGTCTCTAAAGCTAACCAGAATGTCGTTGTCCGGTTTGAACAGGTAAAGTCAACCGGCCACAGCATGCTTGATTACAAGCGAAAATCGTTTGAATGTGACAATAAAGATTGTCCCTGCCAGCACTCAATCCAGTGCCCGATTTTTAACCACGCTTATCCCTGAATCACAATTTCCATATTTGTTTCCCCTGGGCGTAGCCGGATCCTGAGTTCGGTTTCGCCCTCTTTTGTTTCCGTATTGAATGTGAAGTTTTTGTCTCCCCGACTGTTGTCAAAGTTGAATGACTCAAACTTCTCTCCGCAGGTCATGAGCTTCATCGCACCTGCCCACTCACCTTTTGTCTCAAGCCTCATCCCTTACACCGCCTCTTCCTTCATCAGTTCGTCCAGCAGCGCCTTGCCGATGTCTGAATACAAGTCTTCCGCCCGGTCTTCGCCTAAACGGAACTCCACCATCTTCTGCAGACAGATTTCTTTCAGCTTCCGCTTGTAAACATCCACCGCGCTCCTTGCCGCCGCGTAAACCATATTAGCCGTTTTATCCATAACGTCTTCGGCTTCCGTCGGTCCTGCTTCAGGCTCTTCCGCTGCCGGGAATAAATCCTCCAGCACTTCTTTCTTCACCGGCACTGAACTGGCCGGCGTTTCTTTCGGTACATCCTGGAACCATTTCATATCCGCGCCCTCCTTTGCATCCGGTTCCGTCTCTTCCGGATATTGTTCCTTCACCAGCTGGTCCAGCCTGTCCACCGTCTCCATAACGGAAGGTCCCCTGTTCTCCCTGGCCAGGAGATCCATGTCGTGCCCTTTTGGTTCCACGGGATCTGGCTGCGCTATCGCCGCATTGATGTCCCCGATGCTGCAGCCCAGGGCAAGTGCCAGTTTTTGTTTTGTGCTGTCACGGATCACGCCGCCGGCGCGGATCCGGTCCACAGTGTTTTGCGGAATTCCGCACTGGTCTACAAGATAAGGCTCGCCTCGGTTCAGTTCCGAAAGCCTGCTTTTTATAAAATTCCAAAGCGCCATTTCCTACACCGCCTTTGCTGATGGCGAATCTGATGCTTTCCACCAGCTTCGGTTATCAGCAACTATCGCCAATTCTCGTTCTGCCTCTTCCCGAGTGCCCCACCATTTCGAACTTGGCCAAGCGTGCCACCCGATAGACAGGTCTTTGTTTTCCCTGGGTTTACGGTAAAAAATCTTGAACATTGTTTCTCCCAGTCCTGGCCTTACTTCGTAAAGCCAACCGCGACTATCTTCGTATCTCATACCTACACCGCCTTCTGACTTACTGTGCTTCCTTTACTTGCGTTTGCGTAAGTTTTGTGGCAAAAAAAACCTGCATAGATTCATCATCGGACAGTGACAGGAACTCTTTGAGTCTCTGAATTTCATCTCTTGTAAAGTCACTTGTCCCATTCATTTTTCTATGCAGTGTTGCCTCGCTAATCCGCAAAAATGCTGCTGTTTCGTATAAAGTTTTCCCTGCTCTTGCGACATAATACTTAAACAAGTTTTTATCAAACATCTTGGTCACCTCCTCCCTAATAGTTATGATAAATAACTTGCGTTTACGTAAGTTATGATAGCACCTTTTCTTTTTTCTGTCAATACGTTAATGCAAGTTTTTTTGCTTATTTGAAAAATATCTTGCAATAATGCAAGTGTGCGGTTATAATAAAAGGGCATCAGCTATAATTCGAGGTGTTTAAAATGTCAGATATTAGCATTGGTACTCTTATACACAACAGGAGAATTGAACTTCACCTCACAATGAAACAGCTGGCTGATAAAGTCGGCGTAGCGGAAGGAACAATCTCACGTTGGGAGTCTGGTAAAATTAAAGATATGCGTCGTGATAAAATCAAAATGTTGGCAATTGCATTAGACATTTCTCTCTACGTTTTAATGGATTGGACAGATTCTTCCATCAAAGAACCAGGTTCAGTCGTTTTAACTAAATCCGAAACTGCAATCATAAAACAATACAATGACTTAAACGACAAAGGCAAAGAGTATATTAATGATCAGTTTGTTTTTGCCTTGTCCCAAGATAAATATAAAGCCCAGCCCGCTACGGAAGAACCGCCTCTTCCGGAAGAGAAATCTGCGTCATTTGCTTAGATCGTTTCCGGCATCCGAAGTGGGATAAATAAATCCCCTGCAAATGCCCATCACTACTATAGCTGGATCCGTTCGCTTAAAACAAAAAAGCCGCTCTCCAGAGCGGCAGAAAGGTACTTATGGATAATATAATTCTATATAACACAGAAGATGGCAAAGCCAGTGTAAAGCTTTATGCTGAAAATAATACCGTCTGGCTAACCCAGGCACAGATGGCATTATTATTCGATTGTTCCACTGACAATATTTCACTGCATTTAAAAAATATTTACAAGGACGAAGAATTAAACAGAGAGGCAACTACCGAGAAATCCTCGGTAGTTCAAAAAGAAGGAACCCGCCAGGTTACACGCCAGATTACTTTTTACAATTTGGATGTTATCCTGGCCGTCGGCTTCCGTGTCCGGTCTCCTCGTGGCACTCAGTTCCGTAAATGGGCCAATTCAACTTTAAAGGAATTCTTGCTGAAAGGCTTTCTGCTGGACAGCGACCGTCTGAAGAACCCTGATGGCCGTCCTGATTATTTTGACGAATTACTGGAACAGATCCGCGACATCCGCGCCAGTGAAAAGCGGTTCTATCAGAAGCTGCGCGATTTGTTCAAACTGTCTTCGGATTATGCCACCACGGAAGAGGCCACACACCTTTTCTTTGCGGAAACGCAGAACAAACTGATTTATGCTGTGACCGGAAAGACCGCTGCCGAGCTTATCATCGCCCGGGCAGATGCTTCAAAGCCTAACATGGCGCTTACTGCCTGGCAAGGCGCCCGCGTCCGCAAATCAGATGTTTATATTGCAAAGAATTATTTGACGAATGACGAGATTGATTCCCTGAACCGACTGGTAACCATTTTCCTCGAAAGCGCCGAACTGCGTGTGAAACTTCGCAAGACGCTGACACTGGATTACTGGCGCAACACTGCCGACAAAATTCTGCTGGACCACGACGTTCCCCTGCTCCGGTCACGCGGCCAGTATTCCAATGCGGCCATGAAGGAAATTGTTTCCAAAGAGTATGAAGCTTTTGAACAGCGGCGCAAGAAATACGAAGCTGCCCTTGCGGATGAGCAGGATCTGCAGGAGCTGGAGGCCGATGTGAAATCGTTACAGGGGAAGAAAGACTGACATTCCCAAACGTTTGGGAATTTGAACAGGAGATACCATCATGGAATTCATTAAATCATTCATCGCCGGGGCCATTGAGCTGGGCATGTTCCTTACCTTCGGGCTGCCTGTCATCATCCTCGCCATCGCGGTATTCCTCTTCGGCTTCCAGGAAGGAAACATCTTTTCTTTCAGCGGCCGGGCCAGCCGGAAATCCTTTATTATCAAAACCCTCCTGCTCATGTTCGGCGGCACCATCCTGCTCTGCCTGCTCATATTCCTCGCCGTGAAGTTCCGCACCTGGATCTTTACGATATCCGCCATCGCACTCTTCCTGGGCATGTTCCTCGCCTATTACGCCAACATCGCAAGGCGCCTCCATGACCTGGACCATTCCGCCTGGTGGGCGCTCCTGTTCCTGTTCCTCTCTATGACGTTAAGTCATGACAAGTCCCCGCTTACCTTTGTACCCCTTGTACTTATCATTCTCCTCGCTGCCATCCCCGGAACCAAAGGGCCTAACAAGTATGGTCCTGACCCGCTGGATCGCAGCCGGCAGGAGTGAAGTTAATTAAAAAGCCTCCCGGGCGGGAGGCTGGGGAAATCAAAAATTCCTAATTTAAAGCTACTCTTATGCTTTCATTAAATATTGTTTTATCAACTCTTTTTTTCCTAATCGAATCATTCAACACTTTTTGAATATCTTTTTTATAATACGTTTTATATTTATTATTCACATATGCTTTCAAAAATTTCTTGGCGACAGTTCCTAACTCCTTATAATTTAAATCATAAATATCTTTATGCTTAGATTTCAACTCTTCAATCTTTGTATTTCCAGGCGTGTCATGGGTTTTCAGTTCGTTTATATCCTCAAAATAAAGAATACTAATAGTTTCTAATTTTGATTGCTCGTTGGACATCATTGCTAAAACCACATCGTCTAAGTCTTCAACGCACCAAATTGAAAGAGTGTTTTCACTTGTTCTTAAATCTGCTGTTAATGTGTCTGCTGGAAAACTATCAATGTTATCTGGATTTCCACATAACTCTTTTGCTTTTTCCCATTTAGCTCTTGCTATTTTACGAGAAAAAAACATGCTTACAACTCCTCTAGATATTCAACTACAACGTTTAAATAGTCTTGTAGCCAAGGCTTCTTCAATTGTCTGTCCTTTAATAAACGAACCGCTTCCTTATCTTGCCAATTCTCAAATGCTTTTATAGAATATTCTATTACTTCATCATCAGCATCTGATAATCCAGTCAAGGCAATCATCTGCCCCACAGGATAAATTCTTTTATACTCTATATGTGACAGTGCATGTAAAATTCCAATTTTCAATTTTGATGATTCCATTGCATCTAAATATAAATCACTGAACCATCTTGTTATAATGCTTTCATCATTAATATTCTTTACAGTATCAGCAATATAATCTTCTATGCTTGATTTCTCACCATTAATGGCATAATCGTTTAATAACACACTGTAAATCTTATCACGCCATTTATGGTAAACTTCTTTTTCGTCTAAATGATGTCTGTCTAACAATTTAATATCTAAACTGCTATTTTTGGAAAAATAAGTTAGGAAATAGTTATTAAACCCGTTATTATCTCTATTGTTAAGCTCGCTATATAAAAAGTTTTTAAAATTGGCGTCTTCTTTGTAAGACTCAATAACAGCATTATAATCATACTTATTTTCCATATTATCACCTTATTATTTAAACAATTCGGCGCTTAATTCGTTTGGCAAATTTGCATATTTTTTCAAAAAGCTAATTGCCATGTTGTTTTCTATGATGGAATTACTATCTTTATCTATTACCGTATTACAATCGCAATGGAACGAAATACAATCAGTATGCTTCATCCAACGAAAGTTTCTTATCCCTCGACTTACAGTTGTAATCAAATTAACAGGCCTGTCAAAATCACTTACTTTTTCTACGATAGCATATTGTATATTCCATTCTTTCATAGATTTTTCTTTGTACAAGGTGAGTTGAGTCGCAGCAACTTTATTTAAAATGTCATTTCCCCTACTTTCTGGGAAATCATAATATACCCCTTCAAAATTAAATGCGATCCTTATGTAAGTTATTTGATAAATCTGCTCAATAATTTTAAGATACGTAACAGCTTTATTGATAAAATCATCTTTTTCAATTTTTGATTCAGCACTTAAGCCGCTCCAATTAATGTCAATTCTTTCTCCATTAAAAGTAATTCCCCATTCTCTATTAGGAGAAAAAATAATTGGTCTCATTATCTTTTTTGCTTTGGGAGCAGTAGACATTGTCGGATTAATTTCAAATCCGACTTCTTCAGCAATGCTTACTATCATATTATGTTGAACAAAAGCATTAGCTAATTTTGTATATTTTATGTTTTGCTCTCCTTCACCAACATAAATATTCGCATAGTTGCCAAACACGCTAAAGCTTCGTAACAAATCCTGTAGCATAATATCTTCCTCCGCTTAAAACTCTTTTCCGATTTCAAAAGATAATGCTCTAAACAAAACTTGTTTTGTATTTTATTATAACAGTTTCCAAAAGGTTTTTCAATGAACGAAATCGTTATTTAAACATAATTCTCCCGCAAGAATCCTCAACAAGAGTCAATTAAGCATTAAGTAAAATGACCGCCCGATGCAGCAACACCGGACGGCCGTGCAAACAACCACCATGACACAATAGGGAGTAGTCTGCCTTTATATTATAACACGGCAGGCTTCCGAATCAAAGGAGGTTTTTATCATGGCAGTTATTGAAAAAAAGAACCGGGCCAAAAAGTATTCTTACATGTTCCGGGACCACAACAAGAAACCGGTCTACGGTCCGTATTTCGCTACACGGGAAGAGGCAAAACAGGCTGAGGCTTTGGCCAAGGCCGCAGTCCTGACGGGTACCTATGTCCCGCCTACCAACCTGACAGTCTTGGAAGCAATCGACCGGTACCTGGAGACGAAGACCGAACTGTCCGAGTCCAGCAAGACCGGGAACCAGACGTACCGGCGCCGGATCGCCAAGCACTACCTGGGTAACATGAAACTGAAGGACTCTACCCCGCTGCACGTGGCAGACTTCCGGGCATGGGTAATGAAGCAGGATCTGGCGCAGTCCACCAAACGGTCAACGCTTTCCTTCCTGCGCACCGTCATGAAATGGGCCACGGCGTACGATCTCGTCGGCCGGGATCCTTCCCGCCAGCTGGAGCTTCCGGAACCGCCGGCACCCAAAGGGATGCACGTACCTATCGAAATTGTCATCCAGATCCTGCGGATGCTGCGCAAGTATGAATACGCGAACCTGTACATGCCGTTCCTGCTGGGCGGCTTCTGCGGCCTGCGGATGAGTGAGGCGCTTGCCCTGCCCCGCAGCGTCGTCGGAATGGAATACCTGATCATCAACCGGAACATCCAGCGGGTCAAAGGCGGCGGCGTGAAGTTCGGCCCGACAAAAACAGGGACGTCTGTCCGTACAATCCCGCTTTTGCCCCTTGTACAGGTTGAAATACAGAATTATAATAAATATATCGAGACCTGCAAAAAGAACGCTATACGGCAACGTATGGCTCTAATACAGGCATGTCCTAACTTCGATCCTGAAGGCAGCACACCGGCATGGAACAATGATATGGATCTCCTGATCGTCCACCCGACTGACGGTACGCCTTACGTCCGGGACATGGTGGAACGTGCCTGGGCGAAATTCAAGCGGCAGAACCCGGAGTGGCTTATGCTGATTGGGCATTATCCGCTGCTGCAGACCATGCGCCACCACGACTTCAGGCACTCATGCGGATCCAACATGCGGGACCGCGGCGTGGACATCGCGGACATCAGCGAGCTGCTTGGCCATGCGGATTCCAACTTCACCCGGAAGACGTATGCACTCCCGCTGCCGGAAACACATTTACATGCCATACAAAAGTATGCAGCATCTTTAAAAATAGATACGATTTAGGCTGGAAAAACTGACCAACATTTGTCCAACATTTCGCAATTATTTTGAAGATTACAAGCTAAAACAGGCTAAAATAGAAAAATGCAAAAAGACCAGTTCCGGTGCCTTTTTGCAATTCTCAACATTACACATTAAAACACTTAAAAGTATACAATTTGAGCAATTCGGGTACAAGAGGCCGTGAGTTCGAATCTCGCCGCCCCGACCAGATTAAAAAAGTCAGAAGCCGTATTTAAATGCGGCTTCTTTTTTACTGTTTTTTTATATCCCTACTTGCAAACACTGATAAATACTGGTATTATAATTATAGATTCAGTGTTTATGCACCCTTATTATTTTTTAAAAAAGGAGCGTTCATCATGAACAAACAAGAACTCATTGCAGCTGTTGCCGCAGAAACCGGTATGCCCAAAAAATGTGTAGAAGCGATTCTGAAATCCATCACCGGAAACGTGGTGGCTGAAGTTGCCAAAAAAGGTAAAGTACAGTTAATCGGCTTTGGCACCTTTGCAGCCCGCGAACGCGCTGCCCGTACCGGCAAAAACCCGCAGACCGGCAAAGCCATTAAAATCGCTGCCGCTACCGTACCCGCTTTTAAAGCAGGCAAAGCTTTTAAAGAAGCAGTGAACGTAAAACCGGCCAAAAAGGCTGCCAAGAAAAAAGCCAAATAATTCAATCGCCACAAACTGAAAAGAGCCGCCCTAAAGCGCATTCAAAGAGCTTTAGAGGCGGTTTTTTTATCCCTTGTATCTTTCCCCAAAAAAGATTAGGCTGTATAATGAGAACAAAGATTATTGATACAAATACGTCATTATGTTTGAAAGGCGGTCTTCCCCTTGAGAATCTATAACCTGAAATGTCCCAACTGCGGCGCTACGCTGACTACGGACGTAAAGAACAATTATGCAAAATGCGATTACTGTGGAAACGAATTTCATATTTCCGAAGAAATGGAAAACAAAACAAAAGAACCGGCCGACAGTAAGAAGAAAGACGCTGCCCAAAAAGAAGCAGAAGCAAAGCCAGAGCGCTCTTCAGATATAAAGGCATCCACAGCTTATCAGGAAAAGCGAAAAATGTCACGAACCAGTGAATTGATCATCGTTTCCCTGCTAATCCTGACCGGTCTGGTTCTCTCCTATCTTTTTGACAAAAATACGCCCCAGGACATCGTCCCCAAAACAGACTTGCACCGGTTCTTCATGGAACTCCGTCCCGACAGCACACCGCAAACCATAGAAGCATTAGCGTAAAAACACAATCTTCATTTTTTCCGGACGGAAAAAACTGTCAATTCCGATACGGCCAACATCAATTATTACAAAATAGCTAAAACCATGGAGACCGCGCTGGATAAACAGGGCGCCCACGCTGAAACCGTTGAAATAGAATTTGACCTGGCAAAGAACAACGCGTTCCGCCTGGCAGTCTATTCCGACCCGGACCACATCGTCAGCCACGCCCTTCTCTTTAAGTACGGAACCTATTACAGCCTTTCTGCCAAAGAGCCACAGGCAAAAGACGCAGCCGGTTATTATTATTACAACAATTCCCTGCGTAATGCCCCGGGCGAACAGGAAACGCACCCGCCTTATCTGAAATGCGCAGACGCGGCGGAAGCGCTGAGGAAAATTTACACTTACAAAAAATAAGAAAGAGGTGTTCAGATTCGCTGTTCTGAACACCTCTTTCTTTGCAATAATTCAGCGAACATGCTTCGCTTTACGTTGTTTGAGAAAACTGGCAGCGCCACACTCTTTTCAATCTTCCCGCAAAATTCGCATGGTCTCTTCGTAATCCGCTTTAGCTTCCGGGAAAAACACTGTTGTACAGTAGCAGTGGGGCATGCCGGGCGCCATTTTCAGGTGATGGCGTACCCCGGCGCTTGTCAGCATTTTGTCATAGGCCGCGGCTTTGGCAGACAGTACTTCCGCTGTCCCGTAATAGATCCATGTTTCCGGAAGGTTGGAAAAATCCGCGCCTTCACAGCTTTGCATCCAGCGCGGGACCGTTGCGTTGCCATGTGACAGCAATGGCTGTATCGTTTTCATATATTGTGCCGAAAGCATGATATCCTTACCGTTCAGGGATTGCATCTTCTCCCACTCTTCCTCCGTAGAAGGTATCCCGCCGGGCGAGATCAGCACCAGTCTTTGCGGCATGGGCAACGGGCTCTTTATTTCATTCAGATAGGAACCCAATAACAGCAGCAGCGCCCCGCCGGACGAGTAACCGTACCAGCGCACATCGTCATACTCCCGGCGCATGGACGCATACACTTCATACAGCATGCGTACACTGTCCCGAATGGTATATTCATCACACAGCGGGTAATATGGGAACCACACATCCGCTCCCGTATTGGCCGCCATTTTTTTTGCAAATCCTATAAACATTCGCGGCGGCGCCAGCAAAAGGCCTCCGCCGTACACACAAAGGACCGCCCGTTTCGGCTTATCGCGGTGAGAAATCGACAGGCAGTGGAAGTCAGCGGAAGGCCTGCGTTCGTCCGCAGTACCGTCCATGTCTTCAAGATGTACCGTCTTATCGCTGTAGACAAACTTTCGGTCTCCCGGAACAAAGAAACGGTTCAGCTTGTTGCGCCGGCGAATCTGTTTCAGCATCTTGTCCCTGGGCAGGCCGGTAATCCGCTTGCTGCCGGACAATCGTACAAGAAGCTTTGTAATAATGAACTGGATACTCATGAAACCGTTACTTCCGTTGTCCCTTTAATCACTTTTTCCTGATTCCCGTTTAAGCACAGCACCTGCATCCGCACCTGCCATTTAGGCTCCGCGCCCTCCACAGGTACCGCCTTCATCACCTTGGCTTCCGTTGTAATGGCTTCGCCCGGACGCACCGGCGCCATAAAGCTCACTTCCAGATTTCCGCTTTCCAGCCAGTCTTTGCCAAAAGTCCGCACCATCAGCTCCTGAATAAACGCCACGCTTAACATACCGTGGGCGATGGTGCCGCCATACCGCGTGGTTTTGGCAAATTCCGGGTCTACATGCAACGGATTGTGATCTTCTGCCGCGTCTGCATAGTGATTAATCATCTCTTGCGTAACATACTTTGCCGGCAGCGTAAACACATCGCCTTTACTGATTTCTTTCATCTTCTTTCCTCTTCCTGCTGTTCATTAGCAATCATCTGCAAAGCAACAACGCACTGCAGTACAGAAAACACTATCTGCAGTTTTTCTGTAAAAACTATCTACACCGGCAAAATAATGGTAATCTCGCTCTCTACCGCCAGTTCCCCCGCTTCGTTAAATGCTTCCACCTTCTGCACTACAAATTTCAGGCCCCGTTTTTCCATTTTTTCTTTTACCTGGCCACACAGGGTCAGCGTTTCACCCCAGTGGACGGGCTTTAGGTAACGGAATCCCTGCTTGGCATGAACGGTTCCGTCTTCCAGACGCTCGCCTGTCAGAGCCTCCCAACGGGTATAAACCGCAGCATAGGCAGGAGGAACCAAACGTTCCTCGGCATACAGCGGCGCATCATCCTCCACAGCGGCCAGATAGGCTTTCACTGCTTCTTCTGTTACTTTAAATTGCTTTTCGGGATATGGCACTCCCACTTGCACTTCCGCAAATATCATAATTCCCATAGCTTCCAGCCGCTTTACAAAGCTGGATTTTCCTTTCGCCCGGAGTAATCCGGATTTTTTATTACTAAAAATAAATCTTCAAACAGAATTCGTTCCCTGTTTTGTCTGTTCTTTTTCCCGTTCTTCGATGCGCTTCCCTACTTCTTCCGCAAAATCCGCGGCAATCTCCAGACCTGCCTGCAATCCTTCCCTAATCTGACGACCCGTCTCAGCCATGGCGTTCAGCAAATCATCAATCTGGTGCGATTCGGAAATCCCGGTTTTGCACCAAATAGCAAAATGCTCGCAGTTGTTCGTCCATAAACTGTACTGTGTCTCGCCGATGCGTTCACGGGCACGAATCACCGTTTCTTCCGGCGTATACAGGTGATAATTACTGATTTTCAGCACATCCCACAGGGTCTGGGCCTTTTCCGGATGGGCAAACTTTTTCCGGAATTCCGCGAAAGGAATTTCTTCCGTAGGTCGTCCGTATATTTTCGGAAATTCACAGATGCTGTAGACAAGGCTGCCGTTCAGAAACTCTTCCATAGGCGCCTGATGGACACATATCTTATAATGATCGGATGGATCGATGTCGTAGTGTATGACCTTATTATCGCCCACATAGACGCCGTAATGCTCATAGCCGATACGGTGAACGCAGATAATATCGCCAAACTCCGGTTCCTGCAGCAGTCCCGGATCTGTTTCCAGATCCAGTGCCTGCCGCACATTGCTGGAAAACTTGTTAGCCGCCACAAAGATAGGATTGATCCGGCTGCCGATCCCGTCGCGGATCTCATTCAGCTTGTTGTCAATCAGCTCTTCTATGTTTATATCTTCTGTGCTTGCAGGCAGGTTTTCTTCCCGTTCCTGCCCGCTGGCACTTGCTTCTGTTTCGCTTTTATCAAGCCCGTTCTTATTTAACTCTGTCATCTCTGCTACATTACCTTCCATTTTAAAAACTACGTTTTGTCAGCAATCATTCAGCCTGTTTTCATTTTTACCTGCCAGACGCATTATGAGTCCGTTTGGCAATTCACTGTTTCCTGCTGAAATAAATCCACAATCCTCCTAAAATACAGAGCATCCCCAATCCCTGCTGCAGCACGATACGTTCGCCAAAGATCAGGAACGCCAGGATGATCGTGCCCACCGGTTCACCTAAAATCCCCATAGTAACAGCCGTAGCCGGCAGATATTTCAGCAGCAGGTTGAACACGCACTGCCCGCCTACGGTGGCAAACAGGGCCAACCCTAAAAAGCAGCCCCATGTCTGCAGGGAATACCCGGTAAAGCTTTGCCCTGTAACCAATACATATGCAGCCAGGCACAGGGTGCTGGCGGAATAGCAGACCGTTGTATAGGGCAGCACGTCCAATTCTTTTCGTAAAATCTGCCCAAACAGGAAATGCAGGCTGATCACACCGGCAGACGCAAAGGAAAGCACGTCTCCCCAAAAGGCAGCGCCGCTGACCCGGAAATCCCCCCAGCCGATGATGACGGAGCCGGCAATCGCCAGAAAAACACCTGCCATGCCCTGCCGGGAAACCGTTTCCTGTAGCAGCAGCCAGCCCCACAAAATGGAAAACAGCGGCTGCAGGGAAACCAGCACCGTAGAACTGGCCACCGACGTGTACCGCAGCGATTCAAACCACATCACCCAGTGAACGGCCAGCAACGCGCCGGAAACAACTGCCAGCATCATCTGCCGCCTGTTGAGCCGGCATATCTGCTCCCGTTCCTTTTTCCTGCACAATAAGGCAGGCACCAGAAAGCAGAGTGTGAAAAGCAGGCGGTAAAACGCGATAATGCCGGAGGGCGCTTCCGCCATCTTAACAAAGATCGCTGAAGTGGACAGGAACAAGACGCCCAGGCCCAAAGAACCATACAAAAATAATGTGGAATGCATCCGGTCACACTCCTGCCCGATTGTCTGATCCAATCATACCTAAAAAGGGTATCACCGGGTTCATTTCAGGCTGCCATGCTCCGGTACAACGGCAAAGAACGTCAAATCTTCCGTTCCGTCGTTGATCACGGTATGAGATGAACCTTCCGGGCAATAACAGGCCACACCGGGTTCCAGGATTTCCTTTTCCCCGTCGCAGATAATAAAACCCTTCCCGGAAAGTCCGTATATAATTTCGCTGCTGCCTTCGTGCTTATGCTCGCCCACGGTAGCGCCCGGAACAAGGCGTCCCAGCAGTATCTTGTTATTCCCGTCCACATGCATCTTCGCGTTCAGTTCTTTTTCCCCGCCTTTAAAGTGAGGCAGGGATTTTTCTTCTAGAGTGTGGAAATCAAAACGCATGGCTCGTCACTCCTTTGCTGTATGTCGCATCTTTTATAAATGATCTATGGAACCCCGTATATGGGTGTAAATCACTTTTGCCCCGGTCAGCGGTACCACAATTGGCTCCAGCTCCCGCAGGTCTTCCACCCGCCAGCCCTCTTTACGCTCTTCCAGAAGCAGCAGCGCTTCATCCAACGTTTCTGCTTCCACAATCGCCAACGCATCCAGGTAGAACTCGTTCACCACGCAGGGTTCGTTGATCATGCTGTGGCTGTGATAGGTTTTGTTATGACGCCAGATATACAGATTCATCCTGATGCCTCCCATATACCGTCGAGTTGAATTATAATTTCCAAAACTGTATGAACAGCAGCTGCTTTTTCCTTAACTAATACTCCTCCATTTTTATTATACTATATCTAAAGAAAAAAAACATTATAACTTCATGGGAATAGAAAAATCCCGATCCGTACAACGAACCGGGATCGAATTTCAGTATTTCATTTATGTCGCTTGCACGCCGTAAATCCCTTTCACGGTACTTCCGCAAACATTATTTCGCAAACTTCGCCAGGTCTTCCGGAATCTTGATGCCAAGCTTTTCAGCCTGTGCTTTGTTGATGACAGGATTGAATTCCTTCTGGGAAGCGATGGGCATGTCCTGAGGTTTGGATTTACCCAGCAGAATGTCGCCTGCCATTTCACCGCTGACTACGCCCAATTTATAGAATTCAATATTGACGCTGGCTGTCGCTCCCTTTTTCAGCAGGATGCCGTCGGCGGCAACCACCGGAATCTTTGCCTCGTTGGTAATGGAAACGAGTGCCGGTGTAGCGGAGGCGATGATGTTATCCGTAGGAACATAAATGAATTCCGCACCCTTGCTGATCAGGCTGCGGGCAACTTCCTGAATGTCATTCACCGAGTTCACACTGCCTTCTACAAAATCGACACCCTTTTTCTTCAGCTGGTCCTTGGCCATGTTGATCTGTATCTGGGAATTCAGTTCGCTGGATGTAAACATCAGCCCGACTTTTTTGGTCTGGGGTTTCAGCTTCAGGCCCAGGTCGATCTGAGCGGCGACCGGAGCCATGTCGTTGGCGCCTGTGACGTTGGTATCCGGCTTTTTATCGGATTTGACCAGCTTTGCGGTCTCAAAGCTGGTAATGGCATTGCCCACGATGGGAATCGTCTTGGTGGCGTTGGCCATGGTCTGGGCCGCCGGTGTGGAAATGGCGCAAATCAGGTCAACTTTGTTATTGACAAAACGTTGGGCGATGGTCTGCAGGTTGGACTGGTCTCCCTGGGCGTTCTGCTGGTCGTATTTAACGTTCTTGCCTTCCACGAAGCCCTTGTTCTTCATGCCTTCGATAAAGCCCTTGCGGGAATCGTCCAGTGCCTCATGCTGTACAATCTGTACGATGCCGACATTGAAAACTTTTGCCGCTTCCTTTTTCGGAGCTTCCGCCTTTTTATCACCGCCGCCGCAGCCTGCAACAGCCATCATGGACAGGAGCATGCCTGCTGCTAACATCTTCTTACTTTTTAAAAACATAAGTTACATCCTTCTTTCTTTAATAATTTATTCTGCTAAAATGCTAAATACAGCTAAAATAATAATACAAAATCAAATTGCTAAAGTCAACCGGAAAGTTCAGGAATACATTCTTCCGGCAGCGCTGCTTACATTTTTGTCCGCAAATAGTCCAATGCGACAAACAGATTCTCCACAACTACTTCCGCAAGTCCGCGTATTTCTTCATTAGGCTGCTGCATATCCGGCACCATGACCGGATGCATCCCTGCCCGGTACGCTGCCCGTATACCGTTAAAGGAATCTTCCAGCACATAACAATTGGCAGGAGATACACCCAACGCTACAGCCGCTGCCAGAAAAATATCCGGCTCCGGCTTGCTGCGGGGCGCCATGTCCCCGCCCAGCACCGCGTCAAAATACTTCAGCAGACGCGCATCAGCCAGCTCCAGCTTCACAATATTCGTACGGGTGGAAGAAGCCAGGGCCAGGGGTACGCCCTTTTGTTTCAGTTCTTCCAGGATTTCCACAACGCCGGGTTTCAAAGGCAGCCTGCCTTCACCGTACAAGCAGCGGAACAGCGCGGACACTTCTTTTTTATACGCTTCATAGGGAAAACCACTACCGTATTTTTCCTGAAACCGTTTTCCTGATTCTTCCCGGTTGTTTCCCTGGACCCGCATACAGATTTCCACAATGTCCGGAATATTATGCTTTTTGGCAATGACCTGCCAGCACTCGATCACCAGCCGCTCCGAATCAAAAATAACGCCGTCCATGTCGAAGATGACAGCTTGCAACTGCTCGTTCATATTAATTGTTTCCTTCAAAAGCTAAAGATAAGTTATTATACCACATTCTTGCCATCTGCAACTGTTTTAATGATATAATAAACAATAATACGCTTGCAGCATAAAATATCTTTCATCAAGTCATCCCCTACAGTTATAGCGGATCAGTATTTTTACAAGGAGCAGGATGATGAACAGAGTCAGGCAAATATGTTTAAACAGTATTCTGGCAGGCTGTCTGCTGTTTTTTCCATTATACGAAGCCCAGGCGGTCGGGTCCGTTTCAAAGCCGGCAATGCCTCCGGAAGCTAAAGCGCCCCTGCAGGAAGAAATGCAGTACCTGACCGCTTCCCAGTTAGCAGAAGAAGAAAACCTGCTGGCGATTTTATGGGTACAGCGTTCCGCTGAATTCCGCGGCCTGAGCTACCAGGCCTATAACCTGGCAACCATGGAAGTTGATAAGGCCCTCGCCCGGCGCAGGGAAGAAGAAACAGCGTTACGTAAAACAAGAGCAAAAACCAATCTTGCCAGTCAACAAAACCCCCTCCGTCCCCTGGCCGTTGTCCTGGACATCGACGATACGATTGTCTGTCACGCGCCCCTTGAATTTTATTATTTAGAACATCCCGAAGCCAAAGCAGATTACAACGCATGGGAACAGTGGATAGCACAGCACAACGAACTGCTCCCCGGCGCCAGGGAGTTCCTGAAGCACGCTGACAAGCGCGGCATACAGATTTTTTATGTTACGGGACGCGGTCCCCAGGACAAAGACGTCACTGTGCGCTTTTTACAAAACACAGCTCTTCCCTTTACCGATGAAACACACCTTCTCATGAACGACCGCAGCGGCAGCAAGATGAACCATTTCGCAAAGCTGGCACGACGATATGATATCATCTGTTACCTTGGCGACAACGTGGCCGATTTCCCCATCGGCGCATTCCGGGATGAAAATGCAATCAAGTATCTGAAGACTGCAGATAATAAAAACTCAAACGATTCTGTCAGCAGCCACAGCGGAGTAAAGGACGCAAAACAGAATGACGTAAAAATTAACCGGCCAATGCCGCTTGACATTCCCGCCATGTTGAAACATGACAAAAACAAAACCCGAAACGCAATTACAGACGCACATAAAAAGGACTTTGGCACCAAATTCATCCTGCTGCCCAATCCTATGTACGGCGACTGGGAATACAACCTGGCAAAGAACTATCGTAAACTGCCCGCGGAGCAGTGTATCGCTTTGCGCAAGGCAGCAATGAAAAGTTTTGCATATAAAGAAAAATGATATTAAAAATTTTAAAAATTCACATTTCGTTTGATTGATTTTGCAATAAACTTATGCTATAATCCATACTGCACAAAATCTGCGGAAACAGTGCTGTCTGTGCAGCCTGTTCTGACAGCCCGGCGTACCGGATTATATTCCGGCGTTCAGCTGTTACTCTTTCCTGCCATGAGCAGGGGCCTTTAACCGGGGGTGTAAAGGCTTCGACGGGTATAGGTGGTGTACGATAAGCGAGCCGTGGTTCCATCAGCACGTTAAACGGTGGACGTTTAAACTTAAACGCAGATCACGAATTAGCACTGGCAGCCTGATTCAGGCGCCCGTCCTGCCAATCCGGCTCCCGCAGGAGCGGTAAGGACGTCACTTAGCGGGATCGTCCGGGAGCAAGGTTCGTAGCTCCGGATTAAATCTTACGAACTAGCAATGGTACAGCCGGTCGGCAGGCGGTACCTGAGCGAAATAAAGTATGCTGTCTGCGCTCGGAGAAAGTTGTATGGCAATATGTTCGGACGAGGGTTCGACTCCCTCCACCTCCACCAAAGTTATTCCAATTTTAAAGTTAAGATAAAAAGAAGATGCCAGTATGTTGCTGGCATCTTCTTTTTTACACTTTCAAATTATTCCAAGGCAAACTCCAGATTCACGTTGGCATCCACGGTGATCACACCCGGATCTAGTTCGGTAGGTGTCGCTTCCTCCGCATCTATGCTGGCAGCTTTTGCCATCATGTTCCGGTTCACGGAACGGGTCGCGTCGCCTACCGTACCAAAGCTGGCATGGATAAGATGCCCCAGCGTGCGTCCGCCTGCCCGGGCCACTACGGCGGCCTTGCTCCTGGCGTTGACCACCGCTTCTTCCAGCAGGGTATTCTCAAACAGGGAGCGGTTGTTCAGTCCGAATTCCACCCTGTTAACCGTAAAGTTGGAGGCAATGGATTTATCGATTACCGCGCCCAATTTCTCCAGGTTTCTGATTTTCACCTTGTAATCCGCCCGGGCAACGTAACCGGTGAGCCTGCGCTTACCTTTATCATACTTGAATTCCGGCTGAACCGAGTAACGGACAGTTTGGACATCCTGACCGGAAATCATCTGTCCCAGCAGGACGTGTTTGAACGATGCCATCTCTTTCGCCAGCTCTTCCCTTGCCGTCTCTGCAACAGCCGCCCGCTGTTCCAGATTACCGTACAGCGTCGCCATATCCGGTGAAACCTCCGCACGGGCGTGCCCGTTAACAGAAATGCTGTCCCGCTCCGCCGCCAACGCGCCACTGCAGAAAAATGCAAATACTGCCGTCATAACAAACAACAGCACAATGAACCTCTGTTTCATAAAAGCCTCCGTTTCCCTTTCCCAATTATAAAAAACATAGTCCAACAAAACGCTGAAACACACCCTCCATCAGTTATTACCAACTTGCAGTGTTTCGCATAAACGCCTACCCTTTTTTGTTATCTTTACCACTTAATAACATATTATATCATATCTCTTCAGATTTTTTATCTCATCTCTTCCATTTTGTGATATAATTTTTATTACATAACATTTATAAATTTTCAAAATGTACTGTGCCGCCAAGCCGGCGGCAGAATGGAGATACGAATGAAAACCATTGGCATTATGGGGGGCATGGGCCCCATGGCCACCGTGGACCTGATGCAAAAGGTCATTGTAGCAACCAAAGCCATCAAAGACCAGGAGCACATCCATACGGTCATCGACAACAACACCAACATTCCGGACCGTTCCGAATGCATCTTCGGTAAAGGCCCGAGCCCGGTTCCGGAAATGATAAAGTCGGCAGAGCGTCTCACCGCCATGGGAGCGGATGTGATCATCATCGGCTGCAACACCGCCCACTATTTCCTGCCGGAAGTACAGAAACAGGTGAAGACACCGTTCATCAACATGATCGAGGAAACGGCAAAATTCTGCGCAGCGGAAGGTTACCGGACGCTGGGGCTGCTGGCTTCTGCTGGGACATGCGCCTCCGGAATTTACAAAAAAGAATTTGAAAAGCTGGGCATGACCCTGCTTCACCCGGAGGAAGCGGAACAGGAGATCATCCACGCAATGATCTACGACGGCGTGAAAGCTACGAATTACAACTACGACGCCGCGCCTGCCCAGAATGTATTGCGCGCCATGGAACAGCGGGGCGTGGAAGCTTTCATTTTAGGCTGCACGGAAGTGCCTGTAGCGGTACAGATGTACAAGCTACAGGGCTGCTTCGTGGATGCTACAGAAGTACTGGCGGAAAAAGCCGTGGCCTGGGCCGGTTACGAAGTTATCAGCAGCCTGCCGCATAAAGAGAAATAATCATGGATGCTTACACTCAGTATTTAATTATTTGCCCGTTGCTGTTTCTTGGCGGCTTTGTGGACTCCATCGCCGGAGGCGGCGGTCTCATCACCCTGCCCGCATATCTTTTGGCAGGGCTGCCTCCCCATCTGGCCTTAGGCACCAACAAGTTCAGTTCGGCCATCGGTACCAGTATCTCCACGGCGCGTCTGGCCCTGAACGGCTTTATCAAACTGCGTCCCGCGTTGATCTGTATCCTCTGCGCGTTCATCGGGTCATCCATCGGTTCAAGGCTGACACTTTTGATCAGCGACGAAATCTTCAACAAGCTGCTGATCGTCGTTTTACCGATAGCCGCTTTTTATGTCATGCGCAACAAGAGGTTAAGCGAAGACCTCAATTCCTACGTGGATAAGACGGACAGCAAAACGCCCCTGCGTATCGCTGTCATCGCCTTTTTCATCGGCGGCTACGACGGGTTTTACGGTCCGGGCGCCGGAACATTTTTATTATTGGCTTTGACAGGCTGGGCCATGCTGGATGTACGCAATGCCGCAGGGTTGACGAAAGCCGCCAACCTGACCTCCAACATCGCCGCGCTGATCACCTTCATCCTCAGCAGCAACGTGGATTATCAACTGGGCCTGGCAGGCGCCGTGTGCAATTTCATCGGTGCTTACATCGGCTCCGGCATGGTACTGACTAAGGCGAATAAAATCGTCAAGCCGCTGATCTTCGTGGTGCTGGCATTGCTGTTTATCAAAATAATAATGAAATAGGGCAGCAAAATAACAGGCGAAACTCTAAGCCTCCGCTCTCATACAGTTTGACAGTTGTACCTGACGGCTTCGCCTGTACAGACATACAAACTGTCTATCCTTAAATATTTAAGAGTAGAGGGAACCAAACCACGCTCCACAAGCGGGTTGGCGTATCAAAGCTGGTCGTAATTACGACCAGGCTGACGGAAAAGATTTAAAATTACAATATAGTTAGGAGATGTTTTGCAAATGGCAGATTGTAATCACGATTGCGGAAGCTGCAGTGCCAGCTGCGGCGAACGGCAGGATCCCGCTTCTTTTAAAAAGCCTGCCCATAAAGAGAGCCATATTAAAAAAGTAATCGGCGTCGTCAGCGGCAAAGGCGGCGTCGGCAAGTCCATGGTCACTTCCCTGTTGGCTATGGCGCTGCGACGGGCGGGTAAGCAGGTGGCCATTCTGGACGCCGACGTAACCGGTCCTTCCATTCCCAAAACCTTCGGTCTCCACGGGCAGGCCCTGATGACCGACCGGGGTGTGTTCCCCATGGAAACCCGCATGGGCATCAAGGTGATGTCCATAAATCTATTATTGCAAAATGAAACGGACCCCGTAGTCTGGCGGGGACCCATCATCGCCGGCGCCATCCAGCAGTTCTGGACTGACGTAATCTACGGTGATGTGGATTTCTTATTGGTAGATATGCCTCCCGGAACGGGAGATGTGCCCTTAACAGTATTCCAGACCATGCCCGTGGACGGCATCATTGTGGTTGCCTCCCCGCAGGAATTAGTGGGCATGATCGTAGAAAAAGCCTGCAATATGGCGAAGATGATGGACGTGCCGGTTCTTTCCATCGTAGAAAACTTCAGCTATTTCAAATGCCCGGACTGCGGCAAGGAGCATCCCCTCTTCGGTAAAAGCCGTCTGGCCGAAACCGCTGCCGCCCACGGCGTCACCTGCCAGGACAAGCTGCCGGTAGACCCGCTTCTGGCAGAGGCGGTGGACGCTGGCAAACTGGAAGAATCCAACGTGCCTCCACTACCCCAGACAACGGAATTGCTGTTAAAAATGCTGTAACAAAACGCTCTTAAATAAACAAGCGCACAGGGTTTCGCAAAACCGTACGTGTATGCTATTCCATGGACTTATGTGCCTGTGGCTTCGAAACTCGGACTCCGCCCTCAAACAGTCTCGCCACTGCGGCACATTTCATCTCATGGAATGACGCAAACACTCCCGACGTTTTGCTCAATCCCTGTGCGCTTGCTTTTTTTATTCAAATTTCCTTTTTACCGGCCTCCGCCAGCATATCATGCTTCAGCGTCCACAGTTTTTTGGACAGGTCCACGTTGTACTTGTGGGGATTTTCAAAACGCTTCACTTCGTCCCACAGGCCTGCCACTTCCTTCGCGCAATACTCCTGCAGTTCTTTCAGGCCGGGCTGCTTATACACCAGCTTGCCCTTTTTGAAAATGGGAACCTGCAGCTCACGCAGCGAAAAATCTTTCAGCGTCCGCTGCTTCCAGGTGGCTTCCGGATCAAAAATAGTATGGGGCAAAGCTTCAGACACTACTTCGTCGCGCAGGCAGATTTCATCCGCGATGGCTTTACCAGTTTTCTTATCATAGAAACGGTACACTTTCTTGAAACCGGGATTGGTAATCTTGGCTGTGTTCTCGGAAATTTTAATTTTAGGAACGATGGTCCCGTCGTCCTTTTCCACCGCCACCAGCTTGTACACACCGCCGAACACCGGACTGCTCTTGCTGGTGATCAGCCGCTCGCCCACGCCGAAGGAATCAATTTTCGCGCCCTGCTGCAACAAATCCCGAATCAGGTATTCGTCCAACGAATTGGAAACGACGATCTTCGCATCAGTCAGTCCCGCTTCATCCAGCATGACGCGGGCTTTTTTGGTTAAGTATGCCAAATCGCCGGAGTCCAGGCGGATACCGAAATTGCCAAACTTTTTACCGGTGGCCAGGTATTCCGTAAAAACTTTAATGGCATTGGGGATGCCGCTCTTTAAGGTATTATAGGTGTCTACCAGAAGCACCGCATTGTTGGGATAGGTCTCCGCATAGAATTTAAAGGCTTCATATTCCGAATCAAACATCTGTACCCAGGAATGGGCCATGGTCCCCGCCGCCGGAACGCTATACAATTCATCCGTCAGCGTGCAGGCCGTCGCTACGCAGCCGCCGATGTAGGCAGCCCTTGCCCCGATGACCGCTCCGGAAACGCCCTGAGCCCGCCGGGAACCGAATTCCATCACCGGCCGGCCTGCCGCAGCCCGCACGATGCGGTTTGCTTTCGTGGCGATACAGGACTGGTGGTTGATACACAGCAAGATAAAGGTCTCCATCAGCTGCGCTTCCGCCGCCGGCGCTTTCACCGTAATGATGGGCTCATGAGGAAAAACCGGCGTGCCTTCCGGCACCGCATAAATGTCTCCTGTAAATTTAAACTTCCGAAGATATTTCAGGAACTTTTCATCAAAGATTCCTTTACTGCGCAGAAACGCAATATCCTCATCGCTGAAATGCAGATTTTTTACATATTCAATAATATCCGTCAGTCCGCAGGCAATGGCAAAGCCGCCGTTGTCCGGGACATTGCGGTAAAACACATCAAAATATGTCTGTTTTTTATAAAAACCGTTCAGAAAATATCCGTTCCCCATGGTCAGCTCGTAAAAGTCTGTCAACAGGGTCAAATTCTGCTCTGCGACTGTCGGCATTTTTGTCTTTCACCTCATCTTCGATCATTTCGCACTGATTGTTTCCCCATCATGACGGATATGCGCCGTAACGTCTTTCAGAAAACGCTGTTTCCGTTCCGGGATGATCATTTCGCCGGGTTGTCCGTTTTCCTGAAGATCTTCCGCTTCCGGGGTAAAGTTGACCAACTGGATGCCATAACTGCTGCGGACCAGCATGTCAATTACCGCATCGCCTTTATTACAGAAAAGCAGCAACGAACGCCCTTCCATTTCACCCTTCAGCGAACCTTCTTTTTTCCCGTCAGCAGCTTTCCTTACTGTTAAACGGGTCCTTTTATAATGGGGAATGATCAGAAATGCCTGTTCTTTACCCGCACGGATCACAAAATAATCTTTTAATCCTGCCGGCAGGATAACTGCATTAATTTTCGGATATATTTTTAAATTGGCCACCGCCGCCATAATATTCTGGTCGGTCAATTCCACAACCGCCTTGCCTCCGCCCAGAACAGCCTGATAATCCCGTGCAACCTCTGACGTGTCGGTATCGGCAGCCAGAGCCGGGATACAGAAAAACAAAAACATGCACAACAGCAACATAAATTTTTTCATAAAAGATACTCCTCCTTCCAACCATGCATCAGCAACACTGTAAAAGCAGCACGCGCTCACTGTCCGTATGTTTTATTCATTGATTATACCACAATGCAATTGCAATTGCATGGGAATAAATGCGAAACTTTTATGACTTTAAGGAAACAGGGCTGCAACTACGCGCTGCAACCCTGATCTTTGTTTTCCTTTGACTCCCATAAATAATATTAACTTCTCATCTCCAGGGATCGTCTTTCGCCGGAATCCGGATGCCTGCCAGCAATCCTTCATACTCCCACAAATACCATTCACCGGTGGACGGCTTCAGCCGCATGGTAATGGGTCTGGGATTATCCGCGCCGCCGCTCTTTACCCACAACTGCGCGTAATCTTTATTCTGATAACTGTAAGGTGTTTCCGAAACCGTCAGCGTATAGGGTGTAGACGGCGTATAATTATTAGCGGGATTCGCCCCGTCAAAATACGACTTTGCTGTATACTCCTTGCCCCGCAGCTGATCACGCAGGAACTGTTTATTGAAATTGTTCAGCGGACGGGGACCCCGCAGCACATCCAGCATGGCAATACCCGCCTCTGCGTTCTCCGTATACCGCACCAGCGCAGCAATAGCATAGGCTGCAGTCTGCTGCGGAGTACTTGCAGGTTTAATTTCTGCCGCTGATTTCGGCAGCGGATCAAGAACTACTTTTTTACTTTCCATAGCGTTAACCGCCTTCCCCATTCCACATGAAAATACGAAAGTCAAAAGCAAAACACTGAATAAAAATCTTTTCAATTTCATGATAATACGCCTCTGTTTTACCCTGTAATCTTCAAAAGCCGGATTTTATTCTTCCGAAAAGTCTTCTTTCGGTGCAGAGCATAACGGGCATACCCATTCTTCCGGAACATCTTCCCAGGCGGTACCTGCCGCTACGCCGTTATCCGGATCGCCTTCCGCCGGATCATACACATAACCGCATACGTTGCATACATACTTTTTCATCTTTGTACTCCTTTCTGTTAACCTTGCATAAAACTCATTCAACACACAACACAGTTAATTTTAAAAAACTTACCAACATGTTAATTATATCATATAACCCCGGGTTGTAAAACAGGCCAAATTGCTTTTTCAAGCCCGTAACAGCAAAAGGAAATCCTGTTTACAACAACAAATTGCAGACCGGAATCGTTGCTCAGGCAGTTTCTTTCGCCAGGTAGGCTTCAAAATCCGCCTGGGGCAGAGGGCGGGAGTAGTAATACCCCTGTATGTAATCACAGTCCAGCGCTTTCAGCCGTTCCACCTGTTCTTTCGTCTCCACGCCTTCGGAAACAACTTTCAGGCCCAGCATCTTGCCCAGCATCACCGCAAACTTCAGCACGCTGTTATCCGACAGGGCATTTTCCTGCCGGATCAGGCTCATATCCAGCTTCAGAACATCCAGCGTCAGCTCGTTTAACGTATTCATGGAAGAATAGCCGGCGCCGAAGTCATCCAGCTCGATGACAAAGCCTGCGTCGTGGAGTTCTTTTACAATTCCCGACAGCTTTCCCGGATCGGCAGTGACAGAAGACTCCGTCACTTCAAAATGTAACAGGGAATGAGGAAGTTCATACTTGTCCACCAGGTTTACAATCTTAGAAACAAGGCCGGGCGCCTCAAAGTCCCTTCGGGACATATTGACGGACAGGGGCACCAGGGGCATCCCCTGCTCCCGCCACTTCTGCATCGCCCTGCAGGCTTCCTCCCAGATGTAATAATCCAGTTCGGCAATAAAACCGTTGTTTTCAAAAATAGGGATAAAGTCTCCCGGGTTCATGAATCCCATCTCCGGATGAATCCACCGCACCAGCACTTCCGCACCGCCGGTCTTATCCTTATCCAGGGAATGCTTCGGCTGGAAATAGGCTTTAAACTGGCGCTCCTTCAGCGCTTTTTCCATATTCTGGAGAATCAGGTGTTCCTTATGGGCCTGCTCCAGCAGCTTATCATCGTAATGCACCAGGTCGGAGCCATAGCGGTCCTTAATATTTTCCAGGGACAGCAGCATACGGTCGCACATCTTGGACATGGAGAGGCCCCGCTTGGTCTGATCGTACACACTGAATTTTACGCTGACAGGATACAAAAAGTCCTGGTCAATGACCTGCCGCAGTTTTACCAGCCATTCTTCACCGGACTGCTTATCCAGCAAAAAAGCAAAAGCGTCTTCCTGAAGCCTCCCGCCCAGCACATAGTCCGGAAGATGGTTGCGCAGCAGTTCCGCCAGGTCCTGCATCATCACATTGCATTTCTGGTAACTGTACCGCTCGGTCAGCACATTGAAGTGTTCCACGTAAGCGCAGATTGCAGTATACGTATTCTTCGGATTAGCGACGATTTCATTATCACAATGTTCACAAAAATAAAACTTCTTAAAGAGACCGCTCACCGGATCCTTTTGCTTGTAATCCCGGTTTTTCCCGATAATCACCACCGCATGCATCAGTTGGTGTAAAATGATGGCCGCAATGGCAATCAGGCAAACCGTGATGCCGTTTTCCATCCTTTCAATTTCAGTAGCAATCTTCTGGGAATACACCTCAGCGGCAGACACCATCTGATCTGCCAAAGAAAAATGCTGCTCACTGAGGGCAATCAGTTCCTCCCGCTCGCCCCCGCCCATCAGGCGGACATCCACCAGCTTGGCCCGAATCTCGTTCCAGATGGTAATCGTGTCAGTCACAAGATTCTGGTAAGCAGGATCCTCAAGCCTCACCAGGTTAAACGTCTCGTCACCGTTGCGCAGCCCGAAGATTATATTGTTAAGCCGGTCTTCCAGCACCTGGTTGGTAAAACCGTTCATTTCCAGCTTTACCAGCCGCTGGGTAGCGCCCCGGACAATACCGGCGTAATTGATGACACGGGCCGTCCCCTGCAGCCGTTTGATATCTCCTATCATCACCAGGGTGAAGGCGATCAGTGCCATCACAATCAAAACCAGCAGATATTTTTCAAATCGAAACGCCTTATTCTGTTTTCCTTCTGCCTGTATGACAGATATCAGTTCGCCCATGTTATAACCTGCTTTAATACAATGAATTCCTTACCCAATTCCAAATAAAGAAACCCGGTCCCTGCTGCTATAATTATAACATATACGCCAGTTTCCTGATTCCTTGCTGCCGCTCCCGCCAAGGGGGATAAAACTGATCCATCCGCGCCCTGAACTGTTCGCCATGCCCCTTTTCCCACAAGTGGGTCAGTTCATGGATCACGATATAACTCAGATACTCCGGCGGCAGATGGCCCAGGGTCAGATTGATGCAGATACGTCCTGTTTTCGTATTACATGTGCCCCAGCGGGTTTTCATTTTTCGGACATACCAGCTGGATTCCCGTTTTCCCACCAACGAGCCGCAGCCCTGGAAAATTGCCGGAAGAAAGGCTTCCAACTGCCGCTTCAGCCACAGGTCAATGCATTGTTCCCGCCGGGCCGTATCAAATTCTTCGGGGCAAACTAACAACAGTTTATTGTTTGCAATCTTAACCGTTGCTACAGCATGCTTTTGCAGCGCTTCCGCCGCTTTTTCCCCGCACAGCTGATACACCATATCCGGATCATGCAGGAGCAGCAGTTCAAAAGCTTTGCCCCAGACATAAATGACCTCCCCTGTTTCATAACGGCGGACCGGTTTCTGTACCATCCGGGCCTGCTTATCCTTCTGCTGTTCAATCCATGCTGTGTTATTGGAAATAAACTTCTCTACCTCATACAAGGCCGTGCGATACGGCGCGGTGACAAACACCTTTGCTTCCGGCCCTTTCAGCCGCAGGTACATGCGGCGTATCCGTTTATACTGTAACTGATATTCTATTTCACCCAATCGGTGTTCTTCCACTTCATCCGGTCTGTGTCTCACTTGGCGCACCTTGTGTAAAAAAGTTTGTATAACCTTTCTTTTTTGCCGCAACGGCCTCACTAAAATTTATTACGTTCTTTAATTACCCGTTGCATCTCTCGTTTCGCATCTTTATCCGCCATATCCCTGCGCTTGTCATAAATCTTTTTGCCGGTGCATAGCGCCAGTTCCATCTTTACAAAGCCGCGTTTAAAATACAGCTTCAGGGGAATAAGGGAATATCCCTTTTCCTTCACTTTGCCCAAAAGCCTGTCGATTTCCCTGCGGTGCATCAGCAACCGGCGGGTTCGCAGGGGATCGTGGTTGTTATAGTTGCCAAAATCGTAAGGACTGATGTGCATGTTCATTACCACCAACTCACCCTTTTTGGTGATGCGCACAAAGCTGTCCTTTAAATTCACCTTCCCTGCCCGCAGGGATTTTACTTCCGTGCCAACCAGCTCCATGCCGGCTTCCATGGCCTCCACGATGTTGTAATCGTGGCGGGCTTTGCGGTTTTCCGTAATGATCTTTATTTTTGTTTCAGTCATAATGACTCCCGAAATCCGATTATTGCCTTTTTTATATTTGATAAGTAAAGATAATTCGCTAAATAAACAAAAACTCCTCTATCTTCTGCGTTTTTTCTTGTGGGTTGAACCGGCATATTTGTTGCCGCCGATGCCGCCCTTGCCCCGTTTGGCATAAGGACGGACCACGCCGTCGACCTGCTGGTGGCTGCCGTGGCGGGCTTTATTCTTCTTACGCCTGCTGCCTGCAGCCTGGGACGCGTCCTGCCGGATATCTTCCAGAAGCGTGCTCACACTGCTGTGACCGGATTTATATGTCCTTGCCAACCCATCCGGATCCAGTCCTTTCCTGCCGCCGGACTTTTTCGTTTTGCTGCCTGCGCCCCGGGAGCTGCCGCTTCCGCCCAGTTGGATTTTAAGATAGTCACGCATGGCGTCGTTTTCGCCGGCCATGATGAAATCAATACTGCGGTCTTCCATGTGCACCTGCAGCACTTCAATCTGCACCGTGTCACCCAGCCGGTAGGTGTTGCCGGTGTGGGTACCCGTCAGGCAGTAACGGTCTTCAATGAATTCATAGTAATCGTCCGTCAGGCTGGACATGTGGACCAGGCCTTCCACCCCGTTGGGCAGTTCTACAAACATACCGAATGAAGTCACGCCGGAGATCACACCTTCATAAGTTTCACCGATGTGCCCCAACATGTATTCGGCTTTCTTCAAGTCCACGGTTTCCCGTTCCGCTTCCGCCGCGTTCCGTTCCTGCAGCGAGGAATGTTCCGCCATGCTCTGCAGACTGTTTTCGGATAAAAGTGGCAAACTGTGGGCCAGATCCGGATCCTTCAGCCAGCAGTGAAGAATACGGTGGATTAATAAATCAGGATACCTGCGGATAGGTGAAGTGAAATGACAATAGTATTCCGCAGCCAGACCGAAGTGGCCTATGTTTTCCGTCTGGTACACAGCCTGCCGCATGCAGCGCAGGGCCACCGTGTTTACCATCCGCTCTTCCGGTCGCTCCTTCATTTCGGAAAGAGCTGTCTGCACATCTTTGGGACGCACTTCCCCATTTTTTGGGATCCGCAGCTTCACGTTAAAGCTCTGAAGCAGCCTGGCCAGTCCTTCCATCTTGTCTTCCGCCGGGGATTCATGGACCCGGTACACGCAGGGCCACTGCAGCATGGTCAGGTGCCGGGCCACCGTTTCGTTGGCCGCCAGCATAAACTCTTCGATGATGGATTCCGGCAGTCCGTGGATCCGCTGCCTGATTTCAACAGGCTTGCCCGCTTCATCCAGGATCACCTTTTGCTCCGGCAGTTCAAACTCAATGGCGCCCCGCCGGGCACGTTTCTTCTGTAAAACGCGGCACAGCTCCCGCATCTCTTCCAGCATGAGGATGATATCCGCATACTCTTTCCTTATTTCTTTGTCTCCCTCTTCCAATATGGCACGGACAATATTGTAACTCAGACGGTGATGGGAATGGATCACCGCCGGGAAGATCTTATATTTTGCTACCCTGCCTGTGTCCCCTTCGATCTCCATCTCGCAGCCCATGACCAGGCGATCCTCGTTTTCATTGAGACTGCAGATACCGTTACTCAACCGGGGCGGCAGCATGGGCAGAACCCGGTCCACCAGGTACACGCTGGTACCCCGTTCCTGCGCTTCCTGGTCCAGCAGGGTCTTTGCCTTCACATAATAGCTGACGTCCGCGATGTACACACCCAGCAGGTAACGCCCGTTATCCAGGCGCCTTGCATATACCGCGTCGTCCAGGTCTTTGGCATCTTCCCCGTCAATGGTCACCACCGGATAGTCCCGGCGGTCTTCCCTTCCCTGCCAGTCCTTGTCCCGGATCTCCCCGGGCACCCGGTAGGCCGCGTTTTTCACGTTCTCCGGGAAATCTAGAGGCAGGTCATGCTGCCGGATGATGGATAAAATCTCCAGCCCCGGATCACCTACATAACCCAATACTTCTACCACACGGCCTTCCGCATTGCGCTGTTCCGTAGGCCACTCCGTAATCTCCACAACCACCTTCTGGTTGTCGGCCGCACCGCCGAAGTTCCTGCGCAGTATATAAATGTCGCCGCCGATATGTTTATCGTCCGGGGTCACAAAAGCGAAATCCATAGTACGCCGGAACACCCCTACGATACGGGAGTTTGCGTGTTCAATTATACGGATGATCTCCCCTTCGGGACGCCGTCCGGGAGCGTGGCTGTCAATGCGGGCCATGACCCGGTCGTTGTTCATGGCGCCGTGGAGCTTGCGGGGTGGGATAAACACGTCCGGCTTACTGCCCTTGTTATCGGGGATCAGAAAGCCGAAGCCCTTGCTGCTCAGCTGGAAACGTCCGGCCACCAGCCCCATCTTTTCCGGCAGCCCGTAAGTCTCAAAGCGGGTCTTGACAATGTAGCCATCCTTTTCCAATTCCGTGATAGCGTCCCAGAAGTCGTGCATGGGCTCTTCCTTCACGGGAATGGCAAAGATCATCTCCTCCGCCGTCATGGGGGCATATGATGCCCGCTGCATGAAGGCCATGATTTTATCTTTCAGTGAAAGTGTTGTCATATTATAAAACCTTCGTATTGGCACATTGAGTTTTCAACTGTTCCATTATTTATCTTTGGACAAAGCATTTTTAAATTATAAAAAAGCAATACTTACACAACAATCCCGTTATTGCTTTTCCAGCATCAGCGTACTGGTGGCTTCTGCCGCGATGCTGCCATCCGGGTTAGTAATGACGCCCTCCATAATCACCAGGCGCCCCTTCCGTTTTACCTCGTGCCCTTCACAGCGAATGGTGTCGCCGATCCGAACCGGTGTACGGAACCGCAGGTCGATGCGGGCTGTGTAAGCAGGCACACCTTCTTTCCGGAACAGGTAATTGCCCATAATCTCATCCAGCAAAACAGTGATCAGACCGCCATGCATCCGTCCGTCGTAACTCTGATGTTCCGGTTTCGGTGTAAAAAATGCCAGCACGCCGTTGGGAATCCAGAAAAAATGCAGATGTAACCCAATGGGATTTTCTTCCCCGCAAGCAAAGCACATGTCATACTTTATATCTTTTTCTATCTCCTTCAGTTCTTCTCCGTATTTTTTCCCTTCCGCAGCCACCAACGCTTTTTCTTTTTCACTTAACTGAAGCTCTTCCGGCAAAACCGATTTCTTAACCTGCAACATTTCCAACACATTCCTTTCAAACATATTTTATTACTGTTTTTTGTAACTTTTCGTGATGTCATTTTGATTTTATTTTTACGTCAATACTCATTTACAAGTTTATTTTTTGTTTTTAAATATTTTCTTTTAACCATGTCTTAACCAGCTCTCCTGCTTCCTGAAACCGCAGATCCAGATGATGATTGTCCCCTTCCATATAATGCAACTGTTTGTCGCCGCCCGCCAGATCAAAGTTTTCTTTTGCCTGATTTGGCGACACGATGCAATCCTTTTCTCCGTGAATGATCAACAACGGTCCGTTTTTCCATCGTTTCAATAACTCCGCAATATTATACTTTAACAGATCTTTAACGAAGGCTGCGGGGATTTCATCATGACCCCGTTCATCTGCCAGCAAAACCGACTTCCCCTGCAGGGCATTCGTAAACTGTTCTTCCCCAAGCACCTCTATAAACGTTTTCTTCAAACTGTTAGGGGCAGACCACAATACCAAACCATCAGGACAGTATGTTTTTCTTGCATGCCAGCTTACTGCAGGATTTTTATCTTTGCCAATTGCTAATTTGTCTGCCGCTTCACGCACAATCTCAATATCTCCGCATGCTGTAATGATACAAGTCGCTCCGCCGAAACTGCGCCCCAGCAGGAACAGTTTTTCCGGCTCCAGCGTATTCCGGACAAAATCCAGAACACATTTCAATTCTGCTACCTGATTACTCAGACAAGTGCACCAAGAGAAATTAAAACGTACCACTGAACAGATTGTTTCACTGATCTCCTCTGCCAGTTTTGCCGCTCGGCCGCCGCCCTCCATGGAACCGCGGAAACCGTGAGCCATCACCAGCACCTTGCCCCTGTTTTCCTCCAAATCGCACAAATGAAGTACACCCTGCAGTTCGCCAAAAGGACCTGCAATCATAATATTCTGTTTCATAG
Organism: Acidaminococcaceae bacterium; assembly: GCA_017554485.1. Taxonomy (GTDB): domain Bacteria; phylum Bacillota; class Negativicutes; order Acidaminococcales; family Acidaminococcaceae; genus Succiniclasticum. Next base: position 90,920 of record JAFZIG010000109.1, read on the forward strand.
AGCCTCCGCCATTCCTCTTCCTCATACTACCTTTAGTGACATGTTTGCCTTGGAAACATGGCTTTCAAGTTCCTGTTTTTACCTGTTCCCCGTTAACTCTGCCAGTAATTCCGGTGTTACCGTCTTTTCGGAATATACCTTCACTCCGTGCTCAATCAGCAACGCTGCCGTAATCCCCCGCCCTGCTATTCTGGTTCCGGAAAATGTGCCGTCGTATATGAAAGAGCCTGAACATGACGGACTGTTTGATTTCATGATTGCAGAAGTGATATGCCGCTGCTTCACTATCTCCAATACTTTTTCCGCGCCCAGCAGGAACTGCGCCGTGACGTTTTTACCAGCTTTGTTGACTACACGCCGGTTTTTAAGAAACGCGCCCGAATTTGACTCCTCTGACTGAATCTCCGCCGGAAGGCGCGGCGTAGACAACCCGCCCATTACCTCCGGACAAACAAGCAGCACCTGTTCCTTATGTTGCTCTATCCACTGGCAAAGCCACGGCACTGCATTATTTCCTCCATTATATTTTACATTCCTGCCTGCAAGACAGGCACTAATCAGAATCATGATCTGGCCCCTTCAGAATTAAATCCTGGCTGTTCATCAGGCTATTCAATAAAATAATTCACAGCCATTTATTTCACTATTATCCCCTTGTATTAGCTGTTTATATTATATCATAACTTAACCAATATTAGTAATCTTCGTTTCGTCTCCTTCTCCCACAAAAAAACCGGGCGCTTTTACACGCCCAGTCAGTTTGTTCAGACACAAATTCCACTGTCTCATGACCGATTACTATCCCTCATGCCCTGCGCCGTCTTTCTTCAATTTGAGCGTTTCGGAAAAGAGAACTCCCATGACGGCCTCAGAATGTTCACTATTCTACAACAGCATCCGGTACAGCCCGAAATACGCCAGTATGCTCAGTACCACTACGCCAAAGGCGGAGATGGCAAACATGCGGATGAACAGGCGGTGCTGCAATTGCGGTGACGCGTTCGCAGCGGAAGAATAGGCCGCCAGGGCCAGCGCTCCGCCGGTAGACAGGGGGCTGATGCCCGCCGTGTTGGAAATCATGGTGATAGCGGTTGCCATCTCCAATTCCAGTTCCGGACCTGCCACGCCCAGACGGGCTAAAATATCGGGAATGGTGGGGATCAGCGTGGGCATTACCACGCCTGAAGTAGAACTGAACCAACTCATGATTCCTGACGTGATGCCCATAATCGTGACGGAGGTAGCAGGCGTCATGATCTGCGCCAGTTTCTCCGACAACAGTTTGATCCCGCCCAGCATAATGATGATGTGCATCAGAACGCCTACGCCGGTGATCAGCAGCAGCGTGCCCCAGGGAATTTTCTTGATTGCTTCCCCTTCATCCGCGACCCGCAGGAAGGAAAGCACCATTGCCACTGCAAACCCAGTGAGTCCCACGTTTACCTTCAGGAACAACACCATAAAGACCATAACGGCAATGCCTGCCAGGGTGATAATCTGGTTCCTGTTAAAGGAAGGGATGTCAGCCTGGCTCAGGACCTTGTCCGAATGCAGTTTGTATCCGCCCAGCATGAAATAAACAATAACCGCATATACCGTGGAGGACAATATGCCGTTCATCAGGAACGGTTTTTCTATGCCCGTCAGGCCGAAGCCCGCACACAGATTGATGCCGATGATTCCCGTCGCGGCCAGCGGGGAAACGCCGCCCCCCGATGCGCCCAGCACCGTTAAGGCGGATAGCATGGCCGGGTTGATGCCGATTTCCGCCGCTAGCGCCATGGAAAACACCATCATGATGGCCATGGTGGGAACCGTGCCGGGGCCGATGGCGGAAAGAATGACGGAAAACACATAGATTACGATGGGAATCATAAAGGTATGTTTCCCCGCCAGCGCCACCACTTTTTTCGCCAGCAGTTCCAGCGAACCATTGAGCTGCGCCAGGCTGAACAGATAGGTTACGCCCAGCAGGATCATGAACAGGGAATAATTAAAGCCGCTGATGATCTCCTTGTCGGGTATCCCGCTCATCCGCCCCAGAACCAGGGCAAAGCCTATTGCTAGCAGCCCCGTGTTCATATGACGGAAAAAGCCCAAAAAAATCGCCACAAGTAACAATGCAAGAGAAAGTAAAGCCAAAATTAAAGCACCTCCTGTGAATTATAGCTTATCGCAAATGATGACATATTGCAAACTGTTAAAAATCAGTGTATTATACAGGTAAATAACTGTGAAGGAGGTTGTCTTATGAATCTTCTGCCCATGCAGTATTTTGTGGAAGTTGTCAGGGAACAGGGCATCAGCCGCGCTGCCATACGGCTGCATATCACCCAGCAGACACTGAGTTCCCACATAGCATCACTGGAAAAGGAACTTGACTGCGTGCTGTTCCGTCGAAGACCACATTTCGAATTAACATACGCCGGTCGTGTGTTTTACAATTATGCCTGCCGCTTCAGCAGCCTGTACCATTCCATGAAACAAGAATTCCAAGACATTGCAAAACAGGAAACCGGAGAACTGTCCATCGGCGTCAGCCCTGCCCGGGGCCGTTTCCTGCTGGGGCCGGTCCTGGCTTCCTTCCATCAGGACCACCCGCAGATCCGTCTCAGTCTTGTGGAAGCAGCCAATGCGGATTTGATAGCATACCTCTTAGATGATAAAGTCGATCTTATTATCGCGAACCTGACCGAAGACAATCCGCTGATTTCCGCAAAACCTTTATATGATGAAGAAATGATTCTTTTGGTACCTTCCTCCCTTGTTTCAGAGGAAAACCGGGCCCGTCTTTTGGAAGGAGACCTGCAGCCTTTGGCGGACTGCCCTTTCCTCATGAACCGGCAGGAAGATACCGCTGGCCGGATCGGTAATTCTCTTTTGGAAAAGAACGGTATCGTGCCCCGTGTCACAGTTTCCTCGGAAAATATGGAGACCCTGCTGGATTTATGCTATGCCGGGGAAGGCGCCTGTTTCTGTCCGAAAATAATCGCTGACAGGGTTTTCGCAGGCAAGGACTGCTCGCATTTACTGCCCGTTTCCTGTAGCGCTACGGTATCCATCCGTATTGCCTGGCTGAAAAAAAACTATATCAGCAAAATGCTGCTTGATTTCGTGGACACCTGCCTTAAAATTGAAAATACCTGATGGATGCCATTATATATTGTTAGAAATCATCTTTATACAATTTCATTTTATCAGGTTTGCAAAGAGAAATCTATAAGAAAGCACAAACTAAAACTTTTGCATTGAGCTTTTGGGAAAAATGATTTATAATAATTGTAATGCATCCATAAAATCAATTTATGAATCAGATTTAAAGCTTATTTTGAGTTATTTTTAAAATGTATTTTTCCAATTATTATTTTTTATTTGCTTTTTATTTTTATTAACAAGAGGTCATTATGAAGCTATCAATGCAAGATCTGGAGAAACCGGAAACCGTTTTAATCACAGAAGAACACAGTAAGCAGCTGCCTGTGATTCGCATCACAAAGATTGTTTTGCAGGATTTCAAAAACGTAGAGTATGGGGAAATCAATTTCCACTGCGGCAAAGACTTCGTCCCCTATGGAACAAAATCCGACATCCTCGGTCTGTACGGTCAGAATGGCTCCGGCAAGACAGCGGTGATCGACGCGCTGTATATCTTAAAACAGCTGCTGCGGGGCAGCAAGGTACAGGATTTGTTTTCAGAATGTGTTAACAAAAATGCGCCCTGTGCAAAGCTGACTTTTTTGTTTGAGCTGCAGTACAAGGATGAGCGCGTCCGCAAGGCCCAGTATGAATTCTGTCTGAAATCGGAAGAAGTGACGGTAGATACAGAAGAACGAATGGATGCAGCGCCGGATTATTTCGCATTGCCTCAGTCCAAATTCCGGGTAGTGGTCTTTAACGAAGTCCTCAGTATGTCCGGCCCGTTCCACGGCAGTGACCAGCGTATGAATCCTGTCATCGACACCACTGGCGAAGAACTTCCCTTCGGACCGAAGTCGCGTCACAAGTTTATAATCGGTTTGGATAAGGGAAACCGCAAGGCGTTCCAGCTGGAGGTCAACAAACGGCTGGCAATCGACCGTTCCCAGTCTTTCATCTTTATGAATGATTCATTAAAAAAGCTTAAAGAATATGGCAGCTACTCCGAATACCTGCAGGTGATCCTGGAATTGAACCATTTCGGTTCCCATTATCTGTTTGTGGTGAACACCCGCTCTTCCGGCTTGATCCGGCTGAACCTGGCAATGCTGCTCCACACGCCCCGGGGCTCTTTCACCATCCAGACGGACGGTCCCTACTCTATGCACCAGGATGTATATGATAAAGTTTCCCCTTACATCCCGAAAGTCAGTTCCGTACTTTCCCAACTGATACCGGGGCTTTCCATCGAACTGCGTACCATCGGAAAGCCTGTCATGAGCGACGGTTCAACCGGCCAGCTGGTGGAAGCCCTTGCTATCCGTAACGGAACGGTGCTGCCCCTGCGTGATGAGTCCGACGGCATCCGCCGTCTCATTTCCATGCTGAGCCTTCTGACCGCCGCCTACAACGATCCTTCCTTCACTCTGGCCATCGACGAGTTCGACGCCGGTATCTTTGAATATATCTGGGGCGAGATGCTGGAGATTTTTGCGGAAAGCGGCAAAGGACAGCTGATTTTCACCGCCCACAACTTGCGGCCCTTGGAAGTCATCAGCAAAAAATTCCTGTATTTCACCGGCACCGATCCCAGGGACCGCTATATGCAGCTGAAGAGCATTGCCCGAACCAACAACATGCGCAACGTGTACTTCAGGCAAATTGAACACGGAAACGAGGAAAAAGTCTACAACGAAACAAAGCGCAGGAGTATAAAAGAAGCGCTGCAGGAAGCAAAAGAATAAAACGGTTTTTGCAGATCCGGTTGCATAGTAAAATACCAAGCAGATTATTATATTTATACCGTTTTATAAAAAGGCAAAGCCTCCACTGTCATCAAAGACAGCGGAGGCTTTTTTTACAGATAATCTTTTACAAATAATCAGAAAGTATTGTTCATTTCCCCAGCCAGTCCACTAACACCTGACGTCCCGGATCAGAGGGAGAACGGGTCACGGTAAACATATACCGTCCGGTAAGGGCAGGCACATCTTCCGGTGCTTCCTTCCTCCACTGCTCTGCAGTACCGTGTACATCCCCGGTAAAACCGGAGGATGCGGTGTAGATGTTGGCCACGCCTGTCCACACACCATTACCCATGTTGTTCCATTCAGCAACCTGCGCAAAGGTAAACGCTTCCCCGCCGGCCTTGGGAACTACAAACAAATTGTTTGTCATCTTAAACTGCCGGGACGAAACAGCATTGATGCGGTGACCGAAATATTTGTAAACGGCGTCCTCCACCGCTTCTTTCTTCACCCCCCAGTACCCTTCGTTCACGTTCACCAAATCGTACTTACGGTTGATCAGGTTGTGACGCACACCGAAATCCACAAAGGTGTCCATAGGAAGCTCGTTGTTTACCACAAAACTATCTATACGGGCTTCCGCAAAATTACTGAAGAAGGTATCCAGCCGGTCCCGCTCGGCAGCGCTCAGTTCAGCACGGCTGGCCGCGCCTGCAGGCAAGGTGAACAGAAATATCATCATCGACACAACAATAAATGTTAACAACTTTTTCATTCATATTCCCCCTTTGTGTTTTTGAGGCAGCGTATTAAGGCGGTGTATAGAAAATCCGCTTGCCCTAAGAACCTGTTATTTAATTGTATTATATCAAATACTGATGGCAAAACAATGTTGATTTGGGAATTGTTTCAGATGATATACTGTCAGTAGTAGAGCCAAAAGAAAATCTCCCCCAGCACTACACTGCAGACATTCATCAGCACAAGGGTTTTGAAAAGCTTCTTCCTGTCACCCTTGATAAAATAGCTGCACAGGCAGAATTCCAGCAGGATCACCGCAATTTCTCCCAGTATTACAGCTATCCAGAATCCACCGGAAGGCATCTGTTCCAAAAATTCATTCAGCAGCATGTTGCTGACCATGTTGACCATAGCAAAACCTGCCAGTTCTTTGGCCTTGCGGTAACCGCAAAAGTAAAACAGCGGAACTTCTATCAGGACCGTGAGCAGGGCCACCGCAACAAGCGAATCCCCTATATCTGCCCAATCCACGTAAATACTGGTTCCGGGAATCAGCGGTGCGTGGGCGATTACATCAAAAATCATACGATGCGCCTCCTTTTAAAATGTTCTTTCAAGAAACCCCAGGCACTTTTCATACACTTTTTCCCGCGCGCCTTCCAGCGTCACCACATGCCTTGCATCCGGCAGTTCCACCGGGGCGACGGTGTAGCCGTGAACCAGCAATACGCCAACTTCATTAGTGCCCTGCAGAAAAAACGCGCCTGCGTTTCGGTATATCTATTGGTTCATGGAGTCCTTCTGTTAATTAACATAATGCGGACAGGAAAAGGCATGAACAAAACATTGTGTTCGGTTTTGCGAAGTCTTTTCCTGACAGCATTATTATACCACAATCTGCTTAACATAATACAAAAACAGGACTGCCGAAGCAGTCCTGTCTGTGATTTCGTATAAATTCTGTTAAGGGTTCGATTACTTGAACATGCCCAGCAGGATGCCGCCGTGGGCAGCCAGCACCGGAGCGAATACCAAAGAAACAATGGTCATCAGCTTCAGCAGGATGTTCATGGCCGGTCCGGACGTATCTTTGAAGGGATCGCCTACGGTGTCGCCGGTAACCGCCGCTTTGTGGGGGTCGGAACCTTTGCCGCCGTGTACGCCGGATTCAATGTACTTCTTCGCATTATCCCAGGCGCCACCCGCATTGGCCATCATGATAGCCAACAGTACACCGGCAGCCAGGGCGCCGCCGATCATTCCGCCCAGAGCGGCAGGCCCTAACAGCATGCCAACCAGGATCGGGAATGCAATGGCAATGACGCCGGGGGCGATCATCTTGTTCAGTGCGGCAGCGGTAGAGATATCTACGCAGCGGCGATAGTCGCCGCGGGCCTTACCTTCCAGCAGGCCGGGAATCTCATGGAACTGGCGGCGGACTTCCACTACCATTTCGTTGGCAGCTTCACCAACGGATTCCATGGTCATGGCGCCGAAGACAAACGGCAGGGTCGCGCCGATGAATACACCGATCAGCACAACAGGATCCAGAAGGTCGATGGCTTTCAGCTTCACAACCTGGGAGTAAGCGGAGAACAGAGCCAGCGCGGTCAGCGCTGCGGAACCGATAGCAAAGCCTTTGCCGATCGCGGCAGTGGTGTTGCCGACGGAATCCAGAGTATCAGTGATCTCACGGACGCTTGCAGGCAGTTCTGCCATTTCCGCGATGCCGCCTGCGTTATCGGAGATGGGGCCATAGGCGTCAACCGCTACGGTGATGCCGGTGGTAGCCAGCATGCCTACTGCGGACAGGGCGATACCGTAAATGCCCATGGATGGATTAGCCATGCCACCCATTACAAAGAATGCGATGAATACCGCGATGCAAATGAACACGATGGGCAGGAAGGTGGAATACATGCCAACTGCCAGACCGGCGATGATAACGGTAGCATGACCGGTTTCCGCCTGGTCGGCAATTCTCTTGACAGAGCTGTAATCAGCAGAGGTGTAAACTTCGGTGATCTTGCCGATCAGCAGGCCTACAACCTGGCCCGCGGCGATAGCCCAGAAGGCGTTCATGTTGCCGAACAATGCGTTGGACAGGTAACCGGCAGCACCGATGGTCAGGACGCCTGCAATATAAGTGCCGGTGTTTAGCGCGCCCTGGGGATTGGTGGATTTGCTATGACGAACGTACAGGATACCGATGATGGAAGAGATGATGCCGGACAGGGCCAGCAGGAAGGGATAGGCTACACCTTCGCCGCCTTTGAAAGCTACAGCACCCAGGGTCAGGGCGGAGATGATAGCGCCTACATAGGATTCAAACAAGTCAGCGCCCATACCGGCTACGTCGCCTACGTTATCGCCTACGTTATCGGCGATGGTAGCGGGGTTACGGGGGTCATCTTCCGGAATGCCGGCTTCTACTTTACCTACCAGGTCAGCGCCAACGTCGGCAGCTTTGGTATAGATGCCGCCGCCTACACGAGCAAACAGTGCGATGGAACTGGCGCCCAGGCCAAACCCGGTTACGATGTCCATGTTAGCACCGTTCTGGCCAAACAGGGCAAAAGCCAGAGCCACGCCAGTGATGCCCAGGCCAACTACGCCCAAGCCCATTACGGAGCCGCCGGAGAAAGCAATCTGCAGCGCCTGGGGCATGCCGTGTTCGGCAGCCGCGGTGGTACGAACGTTAGCTTTGGTCGCCACGTTCATACCGCAGTAACCGGCCAGGATAGAGAAGATGGCGCCCGCGATGAAGCAGACCGCCGTCATGGGTTTAAGGAAAATGCCAATAAGAACTGCAACGACTATAATGAATACAGCCAGTGCTTTGTATTCACGATACAGGAACGCCATGGCACCCTCGTGGATGTGGCCGGAAATTTCCTGCATCAGTTCATTACCGGCTTCCGCTTTCATGATCGAGCTGCTCAGCATAGCAGCGATCAGCAGCGCAAGGATGCCGGCGCCAATGGAAAACATGATAAAACTACTCAAGATGTTATCCCCTTTCGACAAAAATAATAATTAAAATTTAAAAATTTTAAAGGGTGAACCCCTTTGTTAACCAATTACATGCCGTTTCAGGCAGTCAACCGCGAACGTTTCCTTCTCCTTAACGCGCGGGTTCATGCATTGAGTTTGGCAAGAGCTAACGTGATAATACCGAATGTCGTGCCCAACGCAATCGTCGCCTTTGACAATATAGTATCCAAATCATTGCCCTTACCATAGAAGGCACCATCACCGCCACCGAAGGAACTGGACAGGCCCGCGCCCCGGCCGGTCTGCAGCAGAACCACTGCTATCAGGGCAACGCAGACAATAAAGTCCACTACCATCAAGACAGTTCCCAGCATTTACTTACCTCCTTTATACAATATTCCTATGTCAGTACCACAGTATTTTACCACACCTTTACCGGTGTGGCAATAATAAATGTCAAAAAATATTCACATTTTTGGAGAAAAATAAAAATGGCTAAAATAAATCAGGGGAACTGCTTCCACACAGTTCCCCGTTTGTATTGATTTACAGATTTAATCTGCAACTACGCCGGCAAATTGTCATTCCAAACCTTTAACAGAATTACTTTTTCAGATTATAGAACACGTCCATGCCGCCGTAGCTTGCAGCCGGGCCCAGGTCTTCCTCGATGCGCAGCAGCTGGTTGTATTTCGCCACGCGGTCAGTACGGGCCGGGGCACCGGATTTGATCTGGCCGGCGTTCAGGGCAACCGCAATGTCAGCCATGGTGGTGTCCTCGGTTTCGCCGCTGCGGTGGGAAACGATGGCTGTATAGCCGTGGCGTTTGGCCAGTTCCACTGCCCGGAAGGTTTCCGTCAAGGTGCCGATCTGGTTCACTTTGATCAGGATGGCGTTGGCAACGCCTTTGTCGATGCCCATCTGCAGGCGTGCCGCATTGGTCACGAACAGGTCGTCGCCTACCAGCTGCACTTTACCGCCCAGCTTCTTGGTTAGGGCCGCCCAACCCTTCCAGTCGTCTTCTGCCAGGCCGTCTTCAATGGAGATGATAGGATATTTCGCTACCAGGTCTGCCAGATAGTTGACCATCTGGGCGCTGGTCTTGGGGGCGCCTTCCGCCAGCATATGGTATTTACCGTCTTTATAGAATTCGCTGGCAGCCACATCCATGGCCAGCATAATATCTTTGCCAGCCTTGTAACCGGCTTTTTCAATCGCTTCCATGATAACATCCAGCGCTTCCGCATTAGATTCCAGGTTCGGGGCAAAGCCGCCTTCGTCGCCCAAACCCGTACTCAGGCCTTTGGCTTTCAGGATGCCTTTCAGGGCATGGTAAATCTCCACGTTCATGCGCAGGCATTCGGTGAAGTTTTTCGCGCCTACAGGCATGATCATGAATTCCTGGATGTCCACGTTATTATCTGCATGGGAACCGCCGTTGAGGATGTTCATCATAGGAACCGGCAGTTCATGGGCGTTGGTGCCGCCCAGATACTGGTACAAGGGCAGCCCTACATAGTTAGCCGCTGCTTTGGCAACTGCCATGGATACGCCTAAAATCGCGTTGGCGCCCAGTTTTGCTTTGTTGGGGGTCTCATCCAGGCGAATCAGCATCTCGTCAATTTCAATCTGACGGGTAGCATCCAGGCCGATCAGCGCTTCCGCGATAATGTCGTTGACGTTTTCTACCGCTTTCATAACGCCTTTGCCCACATAACGTTTTTTGTCTCCGTCCCGCAGTTCTACTGCTTCATGCACACCGGTAGAGGCGCCGGAAGGAACCGCAGCGCGGCCCATGGTACCGTCTTCCAGCACTACTTCTACTTCAACCGTAGGATTACCGCGGGAATCCAAAATTTCACGGGCATAGACTTGGGTAATAATGGACATAATCATCACCTTTTCCTTTCTCTTTTTCTGTTTTTTATTAAAATTATAATTCTTTTTTACGTTATTAAAAATAGTTTCAGCCGTCTATCAAAATCTTCCCTGTCATCGCTTTAGGCTGCTCAATCTTTAAAAATTGCAGCAGCGTCGGCGCTATATCGGCCAGGCGGCCTTCATGCAGTTTATATTTTTCCTTACTGATCACAATAAACGGAACCTTGTTTGTGGTGTGGGCTGTGCAGGGCGTCCCATCTTCATTCTGCATTTTTTCCAGGTTGCCGTGATCCGCCGTGATGCAGATCACGCCATCTAAGGCCTGAATCTTTTCCACAATCTTCCCCGCACATGCATCCACGGTCTCCATGGCTTTCACAGCCGCTTCCATGATACCGGTGTGCCCTACCATGTCCGGGTTAGCAAAGTTCAGGATCACCACATCGTATTTGTCTTCCTCCAGTGCTTTCAGCAGCGCTTCCGTTACCAGCGGCGCGCTCATCTCCGGCTGTAAATCGTAAGTAGCTACTTTCGGCGACGGAATCAGGATGCGGTCTTCCCCGGCATTGGGTTCTTCGACGCCGCCGTTAAAGAAGAATGTGACATGAGCGTATTTTTCCGTTTCCGCAATACGCAGCTGCTGTAAACCGTTCTTCGCCAGTACTTCGCCCAACGTGTCCTCATATTTTTCGGGGGGATAAGCGGTAGGAATATCTATGGTCGCGTCATACTGGGTCATACCCACCATATACACCGGTCTGGCTTCTGCCGGTCGGGCAAAATACGGGAACTCTTCATCGTGCAGCGCACGGGTGATCTCCCTGGCCCGGTCCGGACGGAAATTGTAGAAGATTACACTGTCATCTTTACGGATGCAGGCAGCAGATTTTTCGCCTGCATCGGCCGCTTCGTTCTTCTGGGCCACACAGAAAGGCACCACGAATTCGTCATTTACACCTGCTGCATAAGAAGCCCTGATACCTTCTTCCGCAGAAGCAAAGACAGCTCCGTCCCGGAGCACCATATTGCGATAAGCTTTTTCCAATCGTTCCCAACGTTTATCCCGGTCCATGGCATAATAGCGGCCGCTGACCGTAGCAAAGCAGCCAACGCCTTTTTCCTGCATGAATGCTTCCAAATCCTGGATATACGGAACAGCACTTTGCGGAGGCACGTCCCGGCCGTCCAGGAACGCGTGGACATATACCTTTTGCAGTCCTGCCGCCTTCGCCATATCCAGCAGCGCTTTCAGATGGTCGATGTGGCTGTGGACGCCGCCGTCGCTGAACAGGCCCATCAGGTGCAGGGAACTGTCCTTCTCTTTGGCATGCTGCAGCGCTTCCAGCAACACTTTGTTTTTAAAGAAACTGCCTTCTTTAATGGCATGGGAAATCAGGGACAGGTCTTGATAAATGATCCGGCCTGACCCGATATTTAAATGTCCTACTTCCGAGTTGCCGATCTGGCCTTCCGGCAGCCCCACATCTTCCCCGCTGGCCTCCAGCTTCGTATTGGGATAGTTTGCAAAATAACTGTCCAGATGCGGGGTACGGGCCGTGGTCGCCGCGTTATAAGGACCGGCCGGGGCAATGCCCCAGCCGTCCAGAATCATTAACATTACCGGCTTTTTCGCCATATACTCTCCTTCAAACTTTTCTGATTAAAAACTGCGTACAATTTTAGCAAAGCTTTCCACCTTCAGGCTGGCGCCGCCTACCAGCACACCGTCGATGCCGTCGATGCAGAACTGGGATGCATTGGTATCTTTCACACTGCCGCCGTACAGAATACGGATGTGCCTTGCCGCTTCTTCGCCGACAATCTCTTCCAGCTGTTTGCGGATAAACAGGCAGACTTCCTGCGCGTCCTTTGCTGTTGCGGTATTGCCGGTACCAATGGCCCAGATGGGTTCATAGGCAACGGTCAGCAGCTTTGCCTGCTCAAAGGTCACTCCTTCCAGCGCGCTCTTCAGTTGCCCGGCAATTTTGGTTTTCGTTGCGCCCTGCTTGCGTTCCCCATCCGTTTCACCGACACAAAGCATCGGTTTCAGCTGGTTGCGGTATGCGGCTTTTATCTTTTTCGCGATGATTTCATTGTCTTCTTTAAAGATTTCACGGCGTTCGCTGTGACCTACTAACACGTATTCACAGCCGATGTCCGCAATCTGCGCGCCGGACACCGCGCCGGTAAAAGCACCTTCGTCTTCCCAGCACAGATCCTGCGCGCCATAGCCCACGGATTTTCCGTCAATGGCTTCCGCCACGCTTTCCAATGCAGTAAAGGGCGGGAAAATGACTACTTCATTGACGGTCCCGTTCGTTTCGGTAACCAGACCCTGGGCCAGTTCGACCGCTTCATCTACGGTCTTGTACATCTTCCAGTTACCGGCCACAAAAGGGCGCCGCACCTCATCCAGTGCTTCCACGCCCGGCAGTACCTTGCCTTCCAGATATTCCAGGGATGCACCGCCGCCGGTGGAAATGTGGGTAATCTTATCTTCGAGTCCGATCTTTTTAATGGCCGCTACACTGTCGCCGCCGCCTACGATGCTGACCGCGTCACTGTCTGCAACGGCTTTGGCCACAGCTTCCGTGCCTTTGCAGAACGCGTCCATTTCAAATACGCCCATGGGGCCGTTCCAGACCACCAGCTTGGCGTCTTTTACAGCTTCCGCATACAGTTTGCAGGTCTCCGGCCCGATATCCAGCGCCATATAATCCTGGTTCAGGTCATCCAGCGCCTCTACTTCATATACGGAATCCGGTTTAAACTCCGCTGCCATCACCAAATCCACCGGCAGCAGGATTTTAACATCCTTCACGTCAGCTTCCGCCATGATGCGTTTGGCTTCTTCAATCTTGTCCTCTTCCACCAGGGACTTGCCCATGGGGATGCCCCGGGCCGCCAGGAAGGTATTGGCCATGCCGCCGCCGATAAGCAGTGTGTCCACTTTGCCCAGCAGGTTAATAATCACGCCGATCTTATCCGATACTTTTGCGCCGCCGATAATTGCGGTAAAGGGATGCTCCGGATTGGTTACGGCGCCGCCGATGAAGCGGATTTCCTTTTCCAGCAGGAAGCCAGCCGCGCTGGGCAGGAAACGTGTCACGCCTTCCACCGAGGCATGGGCCCGGTGGGATACGCCGAAACCGTCATTTACATACAGTTCTGCCAGAGAAGCCAGTTTCTCCGCAAAACCCAGGTCGTTCTTTTCTTCTTCCTTGTGATAACGCAGGTTTTCCAACAACAGTACAGAACCGGTCTCCAGCTTTTTCGCCGCTTCTTCCGCCGCCGGACCGATGCAGTCTTCCGCAAAGGCGACCGGTTTCCCCAGCAGCTCTTCCAGATGTTTTGCCACCGGTTTCAGGGTAAATTTGGGATTGGGTTGTCCTTTGGGACGTCCCAGGTGGCTCATTAAAATCACAGCAGCGCCGTGGTCCAGCAGGTACTGGATCGTCGGCAGCGCCGCTACCATGCGGTTATCATCCGTAATATTGCCGTCGGCATCCTGGGGTACGTTAAAATCCACACGCACCAGAACCTTCTTGCCGGCAACATCTAAATCGGAGAGGACTTTTTTATCCAAAGAAATCATGCTCCTTTCAACATAGCTTTCCTAAAATGCAAACAAAGTCGACGCCCTGTAAGAAGGCGCCGACTTACTCATATATTAATAGCCTTTTTTGCCAACGTAAACGGCAAGGTCAACCAGGCGGCAGGCGTAACCCCACTCATTATCGTACCAGGCAACAACCTTGGCAAGACGCTTGCCTATTACCATGGTGGAATCGCCATCAATGACAGAGGAAAGGTCACAGCCAATGAAATCGCTCGATACCAACGGCAGATCCGTATAACCCAGGATGCCTTTCAGTTCGCCTTCCGCCGCTTTCTTTAACGCAGCATTGATCTCTTCTTTGGTTGCGTCTTTCTGCAGGTTTACCGTCAGGTCGGTCAGGGATACGTCCGGAGTAGGAACACGCAGGGCAAAACCATTTAGTTTGCCTTGCAGTTCCGGCAGCACCAGGGCAACCGCTTTGGCAGCGCCAGTGGTGGTCGGAATGATCGACATGGCAGCAGCACGGGCACGGCGCAGGTCTTTATGGCTTACGTCCAGAATCTTCTGGTCGTTGGTGTAGGAATGGACCGTCGTCATAAGGCCGCTTTCAATACCAAAATTGTCCAGCAGAACTTTGGTAAAGGGAGCAAGGCAGTTTGTGGTGCAGGACGCATTGGAAATAATATGGTGTTTCGCGGGATCATATTTATCTTCGTTAACGCCCATTACGATAGTGATGTCTTCATTTTTGCCCGGAGCGGAGATAAGAACTTTTTTCGCTCCATTATCTATATGGGCCTGGGCTTCTTTCGAATCTTTGAATTTCCCGGTGCATTCCAGCACGATATCCGCGCCGTATTTGCCCCAGGGGATTTTAGTGATATCCGTCTCGCTGGTAACCGGGATCTTCTTGCCGTCAATAACCAGGAATCCGTCTTCCCAGGCGACGTCTTCCTTCATAGTTCCGTGAACGGAATCGTATTTTAACAGATGCGCCATTATTTCACCGACCGTCCGGTTATTAACGGCTACAACTTCCACATCCGGAAGGGCCAGGATTCTTCTCAACGCGAGACGACCGATACGACCAAAACCGCTGATACCAACTTTTACCATACTAAACTCCTCCTTAAAATAATAAATTTAGAAAATCCCATTGATAACTCACAAAACACAGTAGCTTCGTGCTGTGATAAATGCCGCATTTTTGTTGTTATATTGTACTATATATTATCCATTATGTTATATATCATTATACCATATATCATTCGCAAAATAAAAAAGAAATTTACTCTTCTCTTAAAGATATTTTATCATAGCACCCTTTAAAAGTGAAGAGTAAATTTCGATATGGAAACACTGATTCAGCAAGTTTTGTAATTCTGTTCAGTAACATGTATTACCAAATTAAAAAACGCCAAAACGGAAAGATAAAAACTGCAAATTAACAGACATCCTTAATTTTAACGATTGCGTATTATCTCCGGATTCATGTCATGAAAATGCAACCGCCGATGGGCTGTTTTTTCCCATTCGGTACCTTTCTTGCCGTAATTGGCAAAGGGATCGATGGACAGTCCGCCGCGGGGCAGAAACTTCCCCCAGACTTCTATATATTTGGGGTCCAATAATTTAATCAGATCTTTCATGACGATGTTCACGCAGTCCTCATGAAAATCCCCGTGATTGCGGAAGCTGAACAAATATAGTTTCAGCGATTTGCTTTCTACCAGCTTCTGATCGGGGACATATGAGATATAAACGGTAGCAAAATCCGGCTGGCCGGTTTTGGGGCACAGGCTGGTAAATTCCGGACAGTTGAATTTAACAAAATAATCATTTTCCGGATGCTTATTGGCAAAACACTCCAACACTTCCGGAGCATAGTCATACTGGTACTGCGTTTTCTTTCCCAACAGATTTAATTGTTGCAAATCCTCTTTATTTCTTCCCATAGTCTTATTCTCCCTGTAAAACCGTTACTCTCTGCTTCTTTCTCCCCTGAAAGCAAAACCCGTAATGTCTGCCTTTGCCAGCGCACCAACCAGCAACATCCCTGCTATACCGGAAACTAACTGCCCTACCAGCAAACTGGAAGCAAGTACAATATACGGGATATCCAACAAATAAGAAAGCCATACAGGAACCCCTAATCCGGGCAGCGAAGTCACTGCAGCTGCCACGATCCAGCAGCCAAAGCCCAGGCGTTTTCCCAGGACAATGGTCCCGCTGGTCAACAGGCCGATTATCAATCCGCAGATTGCATCCACAGGCCCTAACCCTCCCATTAATATATTGCTGGCAAGATTGGCCATGCCGAATGGCAACACCAGAAACGGAAACAAATAGGACAAACCATATAATGCTGTAGCTATACGGATTTGATACTGTCCGAAGGCAAAGCTCTGGGTGCATAACATCACAACCAGATACAACGCTATGCAAACTGCGCTGATCGTCAGTTTTTGTGTTTTAGTGTAGTTTGAATTCATGGTAAAACCTCATTTCCATAATAAAAAAACGCCTAAAACTATAGGCGTAATAATCATAATACAATAGACAAAACAGTATCATTGTCACGTTTATCACAACAGAATACAAATTCATCTGTATCCGGTGTTTTAATCCGCCTTGCTACTTTTCGTCGACTGCGCCCGTAGTTTTGTTTTAAGACAGGATGGTTTCGAACTGTCTGTTATGCGGTTATAAAGCATTAACATTATACATAATCCCGGCATATCTGTAAAGCGTTATTTTAAAGAATACTGATTAAATGAGTGTATGCGCTTACAGACGAATCTTGCAGTGGTTCTATTACAGTAAAACGCCCCTGCACATGCTGTGCGGGGGCGTTTGTGTGACCGGCAACAATCTATCCTCCCAGGCCGCTTCCAGCCCAGTACTTTCGACGCGTGGGAGCTTAACTGCTGTGTTCGGGATGGGAACAGGTGGGGCCTCCCAGCCATCGTCACCGGATCTGAACGGTCTTTTCCGCCTTCTGCTTCGTCAGACCGGAAAATCCTCATCCATTCTTTCAGGTCTTCTCAGACCCTCAAAACTTTACAGAAGAAACTACTTACAAAAACTAACTCGCCTTACCTTCCTTACCTTACCTTGCTTTTCAAATCAAGCCCTCGACGGATTAGTACCGGTCCGCTCAATACATTGCTGCACTTACACTCCCGGCCTATCAACCTTGTCTTCTCCAAGGCGTCTTACTGACTTGTGTCATGAGAGATCTCATCTTGGGGTTGGGTTCACGCTTAGATGCTTTCAGCGTTTATCCGACCCGGACGTAGCTACCCAACGGTACGCCTGGCGGCATAATTGGTAC
>JAFZIG010000110.1 GCA_017554485.1 Acidaminococcaceae bacterium
ATAAATGACGCTCTGGCTGCCCTGAGAAAGGGAGAGGTTGACTGTGTTTTCCCTGTGAACCATTCGGACTATAACGCTGAAAGGACCGGCGTCCTGGTAACGACTCCGGCCATGCGTTCGGCCATGTGCGTGGTGGTGCGGACGGAGGACCAGAAGGACTTCTCCTTCCAGAACGTGGTGAACGCGGCGCTGGCAAAAGGCAACACGTATCACGATAATTTCCTGAAGGAAGAGTTTCCCCACTGGAATGTCACCTGGTTTGATACCGCAGAAGACTGCCTGAAAGCGGTGGCGGACGGTAAGGCGGACTGTTATCTGATTTCTCTGTACCGGCTTGAACGGATTTCCGACCTGTGCAGCAAATACAAGCTGACATCTCTATCCACAGGAGGGGAGCTGAACCTGTCCTTTGCCTTGCGCCGGGGCGACGAGCAACTGTATTCCATCCTGAACAAAACCGTTCATCTGGTGCCTGAGGCGGTCGTCAGTTCAGCCCTTGCGTCCTACAGTGCTGAAATCAGGAAGGTCACCGTAGCGGATTTTGTCAAGGATAACCTGGCTGCCGTAACAGCGGTCATCGCTATCGTCATTGCCGTTATCCTTGCCCTGCTGCTGCGCGGCGCCAAGGCGGAGAAAAAGGCCTGGGAGAAACAGCACCTCATTGACCTGGCAGAACGCGATTCCCTGACCGGGCTTTATAACAACAGCTTCTTTTTTGAATATGTAAGCCGTATTCGCAGGGAACATCCTGACTGGCAGATGGATGCTGTCGCCATGGACATTGAACAGTTCCTGTTGATTAACGATCTGAACGGAAGTGAATTTGGCGATACAGTGCTGCGTGAGTTTGGCAGGGAAATCGAGGCCTTCCTAAAAGAAGACAATGGCATTGCCTGCCGTATCGAGGGAGACCGTTTCAATCTGTTCTGCAGCCGGCAAACCGATTACCAGTCGTTGCTGGACCGTTTCCAGGACAGGCTTGACAGTCTGGCACGTAATGTGAGCATCCGACTCCGTATGGGAGTCATGCCGGGGCAGAACGATTTGAACCCGTCACAGCTGTTTAACCGGGCGTGGACGGCCTGTAATTTGGTTCGCGGCAAAACGACACACCTGATGGTCTATAATGAAGAAATCCGCTCCCGGGAAAATTATAACCAGCGCCTGCTCAACGATTTACGCCGCGCGTTGGCTGAACACGAATTCAAGGTCTGGTACCAGCCGAAATATAATATCCAGACTGAGCCGCCCCGGTTAACCAGCGCGGAGGCCCTGGTACGCTGGCAGCATCCGGAGCTTGGCCTCATCCCGCCGGCAGATTTTATCCCCCTGTTTGAAGGGAATGGCCAGATCAGCAGCATCGACAAATACGTGTGGGCGGAGGCGGCCCGGCAGATTAAAGCCTGGAAAGAAAAGTTCGGTGTAACGTTGCCGGTATCTGTCAACCTTTCGCGGATCGATATCTTCAACCCGGATCTGGAGGCAATACTGGACGAACTGGTCAACGAGAACGGATTGGAGCGGCAGGCTCTGAAGCTGGAAGTGACGGAATCTGCCTATACGGAAAATACAGACCAGTTACTTGCTGTCATGGAGCGGCTGCGGAGCAAAGGATTCAGGATCGAAATGGACGATTTCGGTTCCGGCTATTCCTCCCTGGGTTCGCTTTCCAGTATGCCGGTTGATGTGTTAAAGATGGACAGGTCTTTTGTCATGAATATTGATCACGAAGAAAAGGACCTGCGCCTGGTAGAACTGATCCTGGGCATTGCCCGGAACCTGAAGCTGCCGGTCATTGCTGAAGGGGTGGAAACGGAAAGCCAGCTTTCGCTGCTGAAGAACGCTGGCTGCGATTTTGTGCAGGGCTATTACTTCTCCCGACCGCTGCCGCCGGAAGAGTTTGAAAAGTTTCTTACTACGGATAATTCGTAACTGTTCACTGATGTAAACCCCAAAGGAAGACTGTAATAGACAATCACAATGGAAAACCGCTGTAACGGCGGTTTTCTTTTTTGTAATTATAAGGGGCAGATTACTCTGCGTAGAAACATTTAATGATAATGAGTTCTAATAGTGTTGCATTTTTAAATGTAATCATATATAATTTACATAGCAATTTTTCAAATCTAACCGCTTCTTATGCCTGAGGGTGAAGGAGCATTCTGTATTATCATCTCGAAAAGAAAGAGGTCATCTGCTATGTTAAGAATCCGCAGAAAGTTAACCAGCATTTTACTTTCCGCATGCGGTATGGCATTTGCCGTGCCGTGCCACGCCGGTTACCGGCTCAACGGCGAAGTGAAGAATCCCACGCCGGCCTTACAGGAAGCGGCGGAAATCGGTGTACGCCTTTATAATAATGAAGCAATGCAGGATCTGCCGGATAAGGACGCCATGGTGGTTATGTCCTTTGGCACTACCATGAAAGAGACCCGCGATAAAACCATCAACGCCACAGTGGAGGAAATTCAAAAAGCGCTGCCTGGCGTAAAGGTGGTCATCGCTTACACGTCACACATCATTATCGACCGCATCAAGGCGAAAGAGGGCGTGGTCATTCCCACGCCGGAAGAAGCGCTGGAGCAGTTGCAGGCTGAGGGATATACCCGCATTGCGCTTGCTTCCCTGGATATTATCCCCGGCATGGAGTATGATTATAAAACAGGTATTTTCAAGCGCTATCGTAACCGGTTCAAAAAGATGACCATGGGGCTGCCCCTCCTGTTCTGGCAGGGGCAGGAAAACCAGCGGGACGATGTGGCGGAAGTGGTAGAAGCTTTTGCTACCCAGTTCCCGACCCTGGGCAGCGACGAGGCGCTGCTGGTAATGACTCACGGTACGCCCCATCCGTCCAATGCGTTCTATGCAGTTATCCAGGATCGCCTGAATCGATTAGAGAGGGGCCATATTCATGTATACAGTGTGGAAGGTATGCCCATGCTGGAGCATGTGATTCCCGTACTTAAAGAGGAAGGGGTAAAGCATGTGACCCTGATGCCCATGATGATGGTAGCCGGAGATCATGCCAACAACGATATGGCCGGGGATGACGACGATTCCCATAAGGTAATTTTGCAAAAAGAAGGTTTTGCTGTTACGCCCTACATCCACGGTATGGGAGAGAATGCGGCGGTTCGCGGGATCTTTGTGGAGCGGGCGCTGGAAAGCTGGGATGCCCTGCAAAACCTGGAAGAAGGCCGGACCGGCGGAATGAAGCATTAAGAAACCATTGATTCATTCGTCTGTACGCTACAGGCTGCCCAAACTTTTGTGATGATTTTTTTGTAATTTCCTCTTTACAAAATTGTCCCGTGGTATTAAAATAACTCTATAAGCAACAAAGGTGTTGCGGATTATCGGATCCGTATATCTTTGTTGCTTTTTTGTTTTCCTGAGAAAATACTGATTCAATGGGGTTATGCGCCTGGCAAGGGTGCAGACAAATAAATCAGTGGTTCAGCACATATAGTTGGGAAAATACAGTCCGGGCAGCCGCAGGGTGAATGCGAGACAGAGGGGCGAATGCGGCTGTCATCGGCTGTAGTAGAAAAGAAGCGGGGATTGCAACAGAAAGAGAAACAATGCAACCTGCTTAGATGAATGTTGAGGGAGTTTTGTCAGTATGGCATGGGTCAATGAGAATTATGCTACGTTGCAGGACAGTTACCTGTTTTCGCAGGTGGCACATAAAGTAGCGGAGTATTCTGCCGCGCATCCGGAAAAGAAGATTATCCGCCTGGGAATCGGCGATGTAACACTTCCCCTGGCGCCTGTTGTCGTGGAAGCAATGCAGAGAGCGGTTGCGGAAATGGGCGTAAAGGAGACCTTTCGGGGTTATGGGCCGGAGCAGGGGTACGATTTCCTGCATGAAGCACTGGTGAAGTATTACGCGGAGTTCGGCGTGGAACTGGAATCTTCGGAGATTTTTATCAGCGACGGCGCGAAAAGCGATTGCGGCAATATTACGGATATTTTTGACGACGCCAACGTGATCCTGGTTCCGGATCCGGTCTATCCGGTGTACCTGGATACCAATATAATGAGGGGACGGAAGATCGTGTTCATGGAGGGAACCCCGGAGAACGGTTTCCTTCCGATGCCGGATCCGGCCGTGAAGGCAGATATCATCTACCTGTGTTCTCCCAATAATCCTACCGGGGCGGCTTATACCAAGGCGCAGCTGAAAGAGTGGGTGGCCTATGCGCGCCAAAACGATGCGGTGATCCTGTATGACGCGGCCTATGAAGCGTTCATCGAAGATGGGGAACTGCCCCGCAGTATTTTCCAAATTGAAGGGGCGAAGGAATGCGCCATTGAATTGTGCTCCCTTTCCAAGACGGCAGGCTTTACCGGAACCCGCTGCGGATATACGGTAGTACCTTTGGCGTTGAAGCGCAAGACCAAAAACGGCAAAGAAATGTCCCTGAATAAGATGTGGCTTCGCCGGCAGACTACCAAGTTCAACGGTGTACCCTACATCGTACAGCGGGGCGCGGAAGCAGTCTTTACGCCGGAAGGCCAGAAGCAGTGCCGGGAAAACTTGAGTTATTATAAGGAGAACGCCCGGCTGATTGGCGAAGCGCTGGAAGAAAAGGGAATCCTGTATTACGGCGGTAAGAATTCACCCTATATCTGGATGCAGTGTCCGAATCATATGAAGTCATGGGAGTTTTTTGATTACCTGCTGGAGAATCTGGGGATTGTGGGTACGCCCGGTTCCGGGTTTGGCAGCAGGGGTGAAGGCTGGTTCCGGCTTACCGCGTTTGCCAGCCGGGAAGCCACGGAAGAAGCCGTGGCACGAATCCGTAAGTTCCTGTGATTGTGAGACACAGGGGCGGCAGATTCTTGCTGTAAAGAGATTTTTGTTGCCGGGCGCAGTGTGCCCAACAACTATCTCAACAACTATGTAGAAGCGGAATTATTAAGCAACAAAGACGTTGTGACAGGTTGTTTCTACCTGTCGGTCTTTGTTGCTTTTTAATTTATAAAAGAAAAAGAGAAAAACCAAATTACAGGGAGGCAGTCTTTATGTGTGGAATTGTTGGGTTTACCGGTACGCAAAGCGCGGCGCCGATCCTGCTGGACGGCTTGAAAAAGCTGGAATACAGGGGCTATGATTCGGCTGGCATCGCGGTCATGAATGATCATCGGATCACTGTGAGCAAGGTGACGGGGCGGATCGCGAATCTGTGTGAGAAGACCAGGGACGGGGAAGCAGTACCCGGAACGACAGGTATCGGCCATACCCGCTGGGCGACCCACGGGGCCCCCACGGAAGAAAATGCCCATCCGCATCTGAGCAATGACGGACGGTTTGCCGTTGTACATAACGGTATCATCGAAAACTATATGTCCCTTCGGGAAGAACTGATCCGGGACGGCTATCATTTTGAAAGCGAGACGGATACGGAAGTCATTGTCCATCTGATTGAAATGTATTACAAAGGCAACATGCAGAAAGCTTTGCTCAAGACCACGAACCGCCTGCAGGGTTCCTATGCCCTGGGCGTCATCTGCTCGGAAGAACCCGGGAAGATTTATGCGGTACGGGAGGCCAGCCCGCTGATCCTCGGCGTCGGCATCGGGGAGAATTTCTTCGCGTCTGATGTTACCGCGCTGGTGAACTACACCCGCAACGTGATTTACCTGGAAGACGGCGAATTTGCGGAACTGTCCGGGGAAACGATTAGGGTGTTTGACTGTACCGGCCAGGAAATCAGGAAAAAAGTCACACGTATCCTGTGGGATGTGCAGGCAGCGGAAAAGGGCGGCTACGAACACTTCATGCTGAAAGAAATCATGGAACAGCCCGGAGCGGTGAAGGCCACCATCGCTCCCCGTATTAAAGAGGGCAAGGTCGTGTTTGAAGAGCTGGGGCTGACCGGTACTGAAATCGGGGATATCAGAAAGATTATCATCACGGCCTGCGGTTCTGCCTATTATGCTGGCTGCGCCGGCAAATACGCCCTCGAGAAATTGTGCCACATCCCGGTGGAAGTGGTGCTGGCCAGCGAACTGCGCTACAGCGATCCGCTTATTGATAAACAAACACTGGTGATCGTCATTTCCCAGTCCGGAGAAACGGCAGACACCATCGCAGCCCTGAAAGAATGCAAGTCCCGGGGTGCTAAAACCCTGGCGATTGTCAACGTGGTAGGCAGTACGGTAGCCAAACTGGCTGATTACACCGTATATACCTGGGCGGGACCGGAAATCGCCGTAGCCACCACGAAAGGATATACCACCCAGGTGACGGTGCTGTACCTGCTGGCCGTTTATTTTGCAGGGCAGCTGGGGCTGATTGCAGACAATGAAAAGAAGCTGATTACTTCCCTGCAGGCGCTGCCCCGCCAGATCCAGCAGGCCTTCGACCTGAACTCGTCTATCCCTGCGCTGGCAAAGAAATACCACGGCAGTAAGTCCCTGTTCTTCATCGGTCGGAATACGGATTACGCCATCGCCCTGGAGGGCGCATTGAAGATGAAGGAAATCTCCTACCTGCATGCGGAAGCGTACGCGGCCGGGGAGTTAAAGCACGGTACCATCGCCCTGATTGAAGAGCACCAGCCCGTTATCGCTTTGTGCGGAAATCCGGCTATTATGGAAAAAACCCTGAGCAACATCGTGGAAGTAAAATCCCGGGGCGCGGAGGTGTTGGCCCTGACCTTCCGGAATAACCAGAAGATCGTTTCCGTTGCGGATGACCTGTTATTCATTCCGAAGATCGACGCCCTGTTCTCCGCCGTTGTGGAAATCGTACCGCTGCAGTTGCTCGCCTATTACGTGGCAAAGGAAAACGGCTGCGACATCGACAAGCCGAAAAACCTGGCCAAGTCGGTAACGGTGGAATAAATAGCAATCATCTTTATTATGTTGAGGAACACGTTGTTCCGGAAGCAGTCCCGCAGCCGCGTAATTTCTGCAAAATGAGGGGGCAGAAGCGGCTGCGGCGGGCTGTGGAAGAAAACAAGCATCGCCATAAAAAGTTACAATAGAAGAAAGGAGAGGCGAAAATGGTTAATGTCCCAAAATTATTTGGCAGTCTGACGTTTAATGAAAGGGTGATGAAGGACCGGCTGCCGGCCAAAACCTTCAAAACATTCCGCAAGATGGTGGAGGAGGGCCTGCCCCTGACCAGGGAGCTGGCCGATATGATGGCCTACGCTATGAAAGACTGGGCGCTGGAAAACGGCTGCACCCATTTCACCCACTGGTTCCAGCCTATGACAGGCATCACGGCGGAAAAACACGACAGCTTTATCGCGCCGGCGGCAGACGGACGCGTTATCATGGACTTTTCCGGCAAGGACCTGATCCAGAGCGAACCGGACGCCTCCAGCTTTCC
The DNA here is from genome assembly GCA_017554485.1 of Acidaminococcaceae bacterium. Taxonomy (GTDB): domain Bacteria; phylum Bacillota; class Negativicutes; order Acidaminococcales; family Acidaminococcaceae; genus Succiniclasticum. The sequence goes on from JAFZIG010000110.1 coordinate 7,346, forward strand.
ATCCGGCGGTCTGCGTGCCACCTTCGAGGCCCGGGGTTATACCGCCTGGGATCCTACCAGCTATGCTTTTATTAAAGACGATTGCCTGTATATTCCTACGGCGTTCTGCTCTTACACCGGGGATGTGCTGGATAAAAAGACACCGTTGCTGCGTTCCATTACCGTACTAAGCGAAGCGGCCAAGAAAGTGCTGGCCATTCTGGGGATAACCACGGAAAAAGTAATCACCAACGTAGGGCCGGAACAGGAATATTTCCTGGTAGACAAGGCTATGTGGGAAAAACGGAAGGACCTGGTCTTTGCGGGCCGCACCCTGTTCGGGGCAAAACCGCCTAAAGGACAGGAAATGGAAGACCACTATTTCGGCGCCATCAAACCCCGGGTAAAAGCCTTCATGGCAGAACTGGATGAAGAGCTGTGGAAGCTGGGCATTCCCGCCAAGACAGAACACAACGAAGTAGCGCCGGCCCAGCACGAACTGGCGCCCGTATATACATCGGTAAACCTGGCCTGCGACTACAACCAGCTGACCATGGAATTCATGAAACGCATCGCCTTAAAGCATAATATGGTCTGCCTGCTGCATGAAAAGCCTTTTGCGGGTGTTAACGGCAGCGGCAAGCATAACAACTGGTCCCTGGCTACTGTGGAAGGGAAAAACCTGCTGGATCCCGGCAGCGATGCTTACCATAACAACCAGTTCCTGCTGTTCCTGGCAGCCATCATCAAAGGCATCGATGAGTATCAGGATGTGCTGCGGGGTACCGTGGCCAGCGCGGGCAACGACCATCGTCTGGGCGCCAACGAAGCGCCCCCTGCCATCATCAGTATCTTTCTCGGCACGGAACTGACCGGGGTGCTGGAAGCCATTGCTTCCGGACAGGAATATAAGTCTAACGCCCATATCCAGATGAAACTCAGCGGCAATACCCTGGCTGCGGTAAGCAAGGATAACACGGACCGCAACCGGACGTCCCCCTTTGCCTTTACCGGCAACAAGTTCGAGTTCCGCATGGCCGGTTCCCAGGCCAGCCTGGCCTGCCCCAACGCCTACCTGAACACCATCGTGGCGGAAGAACTGGAATGGGTAGCGGACAAACTGGCAGGCACGGCTCCGGAAGAACTGGACGCCGCCGTGAAGAACCTGGTGAAAGAAGTTTACCTGGATCACAAGCGCATTATCTTCAACGGAAACGGCTATACCGAAGCCTGGGTAGAAGAAGCGGCGAAGCGCGGCCTGTTTAACAACAAATCCACGCCGGAAGCGCTGGCCTGCATGACCAGTAAAAAGAACGTGGATCTGGTAGTGAAGCACGGCATCTTTACCAAAGCGGAAGTGCTGTCCCGCTGCGAGATCCAGTACGAATTGTACAACAAGACACTGAACATCGAAGCGCTGACCATGCTGGACATGCTTCATAAAGATTTACTGCCTGCAGCGCAAAAATATATGAAAGACCTGGCCGAAACCGCTGTGAATGAGAAGGCGCTGGGATTGAAACCGGATGTTACCTTCCTGAAAAAGCTGCAGGAAGCCACGGCTGCCATGTATAAGGACGGCGAAGTTTTGGCGAAAGAGCTGATAAAAGCCGAAGGCATCGAAGACCAGAAGAAGGCAAGCGCGGCGTATCACAACAAAGTGCTGGCCGCCATGGAAGCACTGCGAGGCAGCGGCGACGCGGTGGAAATCCTGCTGGGCAAGGACTATCTGCCTTATCCGACCTACGGTGACCTGCTGTTTGGTATCAACAGCTAAGCAGGTTTCACTATGCTTCACTGTACTCTTGCGTGTAAGAACTGATTGTCTGCGTACGGTTCGGACTTTTGGTTTTTCACAATAAAGACTCTCTCTTACATTCTTTTATTTTCTTTTGTCTTGGCAATACTGCCGGGAAGACGCATCCCGGCGGTGTTGTCATTTTTTTGTTTGCGTAGTAAATCAATGTGCGGCAGTATAAAAACGGGCGGCTATTGAAACAAGGTTAGCTAAATAATATACAGTAACAAAAAGCAGTAAAGGAACAGGCATAAGCAAAACATAGGAAACGATTGCGCAGAGGAAGCGCTGATTAAATGAGTTCGTGCGATAGCCGAGGGCTTTTTGCGAATGGCAAGGAAATGGTTCGAAGGCGAAGCGGTGCTTCGTCAAGAGACATTGACGTAGTCATTCGCAAAAAGCACCGGCAAGCGTGCGGACGAATTAATCAACACTTCCTCTTGCTATGAGACGAAAAGAGACGCCCGTGTCTTCGACTGTTTGAGGTGCGAAGCACCGAGTTTCGAAGCCACAAGCGAAAGAGTCCATAGAATAGCAATCGTTTCCGTTTTTGCGTTGCCTGTTCCTTTGTTATTTTGCATCAATCGTAGAGATGCCCATGGTCACTTCTTCCAGCACATCCAGCAGCATGCGGACGGTGTCCAGGGAGGTGAGCATCACCACGTTGTTCTGGGCGGCTACACGGCGGATGGCCACGCCGTCGCCGTAATGTACGCCGGACAGGATGGCCCGTGTGTTGATGACATAGGTTACGTACCCGGCGCGGATGGAGTCCAGGATCTCTTCACTGCCTTCGCTGGGTTTGTGCCGTATCCTCGTGCGGATGCCGTGTTCCCGCAGCACTTCCCCGGTGAGGGTGGTGGCTTCGATGTTGAAGCCCATGTTGTAGAAGCGCCGGATCAGCGGGATGGTTTCCTCTTTGTCTTCGTCTGCCACGCTGACGGCGATGGTGCCGTAATTCTTCAGGGTCAGGCCGGAGGCGATCAACGCCTTGAAGGCAGCCCGGTGCAGCTTGTCGTCGTAACCGATGGCTTCGCCGGTGGATTTCATTTCCGGTGAAAGGTAGGCGTCCATGCCCCGCAGTTTGGAGAAAGAGAAGGCGGGACACTTTACATAGTACCGGGTCTTTTCTTTCGGGTAGCGTTCCGTGATCCCCTGTTCCCGCAGGGACACGCCTAAAATCGCCAGGGTGCCGATGTCTGCCAGGCTGTAGCCGGTGGCTTTGGACAGGAAGGGTACGGTC
>JAFZIG010000111.1 GCA_017554485.1 Acidaminococcaceae bacterium
ATACTAAATCGGCATGCTGAAAACAGCACCACCATAAATAAAACCAATGTGGTATACTGAGCATACGGCAAAGGTCGAAAGGTAACTGGGCAAGTAGCCCGAATACTAAATTGACAAAAGGATTCCTCGTTGCACCGCGAACTGTCCAGCAGAAAGACTGCAAAAAGGACGTATAGTAAAATAGCCGAGAAAAGGAATCCATGCCGTATCTTAACCGATGGAGGAAAAGGCCATGGAAAAAGTATACGACATTTGTTGCGGTGTGGATGTGCACAAGAAGCTGATAGTCGCGTGTCTTCGCAGCGGCAGGAAGAACGAGTTACGGCAGTTCGGTGCAACGACGCGGGAATTGCTGGAAATGGCGGGCTGGCTGTATGAGGCCAATTGCGAGATGGTAGCCATGGAGAGCACAGCATCATACTGGAAGCCTCTTTATAACGTGCTGGAAACATGGGGTTTGCCTGTGATGGTAGTCAATGCCCACCATATGAAAGCAGTACCGGGTCGGAAAACAGATGTGCAGGATGCGGAATGGATCGCAGACCTGTTGCAGCACGGATTACTCAAGGCAAGCTATATCCCCAGCAAAGAGCAACGCGAATTGCGGGAACTGGTACAGTACCGCAAGAGTCTGATTGAGGACCGGGGACGGGAATTGAACCGTCTGCAGAAGATGCTGGAAGGCGGTAACATCAAGCTCTCTGGTACGGTAACGCAAATCAACGGAAAGAGTGCGCGAAACATTCTTAACTTCATCACAGATGGCGGCTATTTTGACGACGCGAAGTATGACGAGATGCTGGCAAACAAGGAGATTGCAAATAATCTCAAAGCAAGCAAAGAACAAATCATTGATGATTTGAACGGTGTGCTTTCTCCCATCCAGCGGCGCGTCATGAAAGAATTGCTGTCTCACTTGGATGAGTTGAATGAGCACATTCGGAACCTGGATGATGACATTGACCGCTTTATGAAGCAGGAAGACAGAGAAGCTGCCCAGGCCATCCAGGAAATCCCCGGCATTGCAGCCAATAGTGCGCAGGTCATTGTTTCAGTCATTGGAAATGACATGAGCAGATTTCCTTCTGACAGGCACATTTCCAAGTGGGCCGGATTATGTCCCGGAAACAACGAAAGCGCCAGCAAAAGGAAATCCGGGAAAACGACGAAGGGAAACAAGATGCTTCGCACAACGCTGGTCAACTGTGCTCACTCTGCTGTAAAAGTGAAGAAGTCTTACTTTTCTGCTTTGTTTGCCAGAATCAGCGCTCACCGCGAAAAGAAGCGCGCTTATGTTGCGGTCGCACACTCCATGCTGATTGCCATTTACCATGTCCTGAATGACAAAATGGCCTTTAGGGACTTAGGTGCAGATTATTACAATCAGTTTAACAGAGAACGCAAAGCCAACGGTATGATAAAAAAGCTCAAAGCATTAGGCTTCGAAGTGACGATTGCCGCCGCCCCTGTAGTGGCCTAATTCATAATTCCAATGCTTTTTGTTTGCCAAGGGGGTAGTCTACCCTTTTCGCGCCGAACGGAGATTCGGTTTTATAGTAACTCCCATTGAAACTAGACAAGGAATTGTCATGAAAAAGTGCGCTTGTAACAGGAAAAATGACAACAAAAAACCTAGGGCTGTTACCATCCCTCAAAAAAACGGTATGAAATGGTTCAGCAGATCGGGACTACTGCCCCATTAATTTGTATCCCTATTATAGCACATTTTCGTTCATCGTGGTGTGTTAACACGTGATGATTGCGAGGATGATTTGTGTCAGCCGAGGCGAAGGACGCAGGCGGGCTGTCGCCCGCCAAGGACGACAACGAAGGATGGCGCAAATCAGACCGCAAGGACTGTCGTATTTTAATGGGAGTTTAGTATCAGGGCCCGAATCTGCGAAAAAGCGACAACCGCAGCGATCCTCGCGGTATATCAAATCCGCTGACGCTGGTTGCCGGCTCCCGTATCTCCACACGCTTCCATTCCCGTTTCAACGGCGTCCCCTCGGCGGACCATTTCCGCCCGGTCCCCTCGGCGGAGCTCCACCCTTTGGATGCGGAGGCCCTGGGCATCCGGCAGGGGGACCCCATCGCCGTATCCACGCCCACGGGGACGATGCACGTCCACGCTGAG
>JAFZIG010000112.1 GCA_017554485.1 Acidaminococcaceae bacterium
ATGTTCGTTTTCTTCAGGGCCTCTATATCACCGGCCTTGCTGAAATACGTTTTCTCCACGTCCACTAACTTTATCATGGGTGCTTCCTTCTCTCTTCGCTCCATTTATAGCATATTGTAATGATTCATTTGATGATGCTGATAATTTACCGGTATCAGCTCTTTCACGGATACGTGTTTATGAAACGCTGCATTTTTATTATAGTAATTTTTATTATAACGATTTTTACATAAAAAAGCAAAATGAAATCATCCACATGAGCGAAAATTTAATTTATCCTGATTTTTATGACCCATTTTTTATTTTTTACTTTAAATGAAGTTAATAATAGGGTATAATAAGTTGATATAAAAAATATGTAACAAATTTTACTATAATGTAACGAGGGGTCACAATGCAGAGGAGGGTTTTACATGCTGAAACTGGTTACCAAACGTTGTAAAGGCTGCGGCATCTGCGTGAACTTCTGCCCTAAAAAGGTATTAGAAGTTACCGAAGTCGGCAAATGCGCCATCATCAAAGACAAGGAAAAAGACTGTATCAGCTGCGGACAGTGTGAGATGCGCTGCCCCGACTACGCGATTTTTGTAGAAAAGTAAAGGAGTGAGAGTATGTCCAGAGTATTACTGTTGCAAGGCAACCAGGCAGTAGTAGAAGGCGCCATCGCGGCCGGCGTGAAGTTCTACGGCGGCTATCCCATCACCCCTTCTACGGAAATTGCCGAACAGTTAGCAGCCCGCCTTCCCCAGGTAGGCGGCAAGTTCATGCAGACGGAAGATGAGATCGCCGGTTTGGGCGCTGCTATCGGCGCTTCCATGGGCGGCAAGAAATCCATGACCGCCACCAGCGGCCCCGGTTTCTCCTTAAAGCAGGAGATGTTAGGCCTGGCCTGCATTTCGGAAATCCCCGTCACCATCGTAGACGTACAGCGGGTAGGCCCGGCCACCGGCCAGCCCACCAGCCCCTCCCAGGGCGAAGTCATGATGACCCGCTGGGGCACCCACGGCGACCACTGGGTCATCGTGGTTTCTCCTTCCAGCGTGCCGGAATGCTTCTGGCTCACCATCCGCGCCGTGAACCTGGCGGAAAAATACCGGGTGCCGGTTATCATCCTCATGGACGAAGTCATCGGACACATGCGGGAAAAGATCGAACTGCCGGACGATTACAGCACAGTAGAAGTGGTAGACCGGGTACGTCCTACCTGCAAGCCGGAAGAATATCTGGCTTACGGAACAACCGAAGACAATTTAGTACCCGCCATGGCGGATTACGGCAGCGGCTACCGCTGGCACGTCACCGGCCTGGTACACGACGAGACCGGTTTCCCGAAAGGAACTCCTGCAGGCACCGTCAACGCTCTGAACCGCCTGCACGATAAGATCTACAACAACTTAGACGACATTGTCACCTTTGAGAACTACAAGATGGAAGACGCGGAATTCGCCGTCCTCTCCTTCGGCGGCGCGGCCCGTACTGCCTACGAGGCAGTGGATATGGCCCGGGCGGAAGGGCTGAAGGTTGGCTTCTTCCGTCCCATCACCATCTGGCCTTTCCCGGAAAAAGCAGTGAAAGAACTGGCCGGCAAGGTAAAAGGCATCCTGGTACACGAGCTGAACTACGGCCAGTATGTGCTGGAAGTGGAACGGGTAGTGGCAGGCAAGTGCCCGGTCGCTTTATACGGCAAGTACGACAACGAATCCGCCACGCCGCAGGAGCTGCTGGCGGAAATCAAAAAGGCTATGGGCCGGTAAGGGAAAGGAGAGATGACCATGGGAATGGAACAATTAGTTGAGAAATATTTTCGCCCCGGCCGCCTGCCCCACATCTGGTGCCCCGGCTGCGGCAACGGCGTCATCACGGGCGCCATTGTAAAAGCGGTGGACAAGTTAGGCCTTTCTAAAGATGAAGTGGCACTGATTTCCGGTATCGGCTGCTCCAGCCGTTCTTCCGGTTACCTTGATTTTAACACGGCCAACACCCTGCACGGGCGGGCGCTGCCCATCGCCAGCGGGTTAAAAATGGCGAACCCGGCATTAAAAGTCATCGTAGCCAGCGGCGACGGGGACTGCACCGCTATCGGCGGCAACCACCTGATCCATGCGGCGCGGCGCAACATTGATTTAACGTTAGTGGTATATAACAACAGCATCTACGGCATGACCGGCGGCCAGTATTCCCCCATGACCCCGAAAGGATCCAA
>JAFZIG010000113.1 GCA_017554485.1 Acidaminococcaceae bacterium
GCCTGCTCCAGTATGGGTTTTGCGCTGGCCATGCGTTTTACCGGCTGCGATAAACATCTGATCAACGCTTTGGCAAAACTGTTGTTGAAAGTTAACTGGCTGCTGATTCCCGGCGTTATCTTCGGGACCTATGCTGTAAACGTTGCGTTGCCCAGTGCTGCCGGCACGGCTGCTGCGGCAGGCGCTATTTTCATTCCCATCCTGATGGGTGCCGGCGTGCATCCGGCTATGGCTGCTGCTGCGGTTAAGTGCGGCACTTACGGTTCCATGCTGAACCCGGGCCTGGCTCACAACCCCTTTGTGGCAAAGATTGCCGGGGTTAACGTAATGGACGTTATCGCTTTCCATTACAAAGCCAACATCGCATCCCTGATAGTGGGCGCCGTTGTGCTGACTGCCATCGCTTATTTCCTGAAAGAAAACAAAGGCCACGTAGTGGAAGGCCTGGAACTGGATACAGAGTTTAAGGTAAATCCGCTGTACGCCCTGATGCCGATTGTTCCCATCGCAATCCTGATTTTAGGCGCCACCAAGATGGTTCCCATGTTTAAAATGGGTGTGGCCCAGGCCATGGTCATCGGCGCGATCCTGACCTGTATCGTGACCCGGACCAATCCGGCGGCTCTGACGAAATCCTTCTTTGACGGCATGGGCAAAGCCTACGGTGACATCATCGGTATCATCCTGGCGGCCGGCGTATTTGTAGCCGGTATGAACGCTATGGGTCTGGTCAAGGCTTTCATCACTGCCATGACCAACAATCCGTCCATCGTTAAGATCTGCGCATCCGTAGGACCCTTCGTGCTGGGCCTGATCACCGGTTCCGGTGACGCTGCTACCTTTGCCTTTAACGAAGCGGTTACGCCCCATGCGGCAGACTTCGGCATGTCCATCGTGCAGATGGGCTCCATGGCTACCCTGGGCGGTACCCTGGGCCGTACCATGTCCCCGATTGCCGGTGCTACCATCATCGTAGCCGGTATCGCAGGCATCAGCCCCATGGAAGTTACCCGCCGCAACGCCATCCCCATGATCTTCGCTATGATCGTCGGCATGATGTTCCTGGCATTCTGATTACTGCAGTTTATTAATTTAATAACGTTACGTTTCCGGGTATTCGTTCAGAGCGGATACCCGGAACATGTCATTATAAACAAAAAAGATACTTTAGAGTTAAAGTTAGGACATAAGGAAAGAAGAGATTATGGAAACGATTTGGAAACAGGCAGAAACCTTAAAAACAGAACTTGTCGCCCGTCGGCGTAACCTGCACAGCCATCCGGAAACGGGCTGGACGGAATTCCGCACGGCATCCATGATTATTAAAGAATTGCAGGCACTGGGATACGAAGTAAGTTTCGGGGCAGATGTAGTGGCGGAAGATTCCATGATGGGCCTTCCTTCCGCCGTCGAACTGGAAACTTATGCGAAGCGGGCCGTGTCGGAAGGCGCGGATCCGGAACTGGTTGCCAAAATGGCCGGAGGCAAGACCGGCGTGGTGGGCATCCTGGATACGGGAAAACCCGGCAAGACCGTTGCCTTCCGTTTTGATATGGACTGTAACGATGTGGAAGAGGATAAGGGCGAAGGGCATCGTCCCGCCGCTGAAGGGTTCTGTTCCACCCACGCCAAGGCCATGCATGCCTGCGGCCATGACGGACATGTGACCATCGGCCTGGCGGTTGCCAAACTGTTAAAAGCAAATATAGATGCCTTACACGGACGCATCAAGCTGATCTTCCAGCCTGCCGAAGAAGGGGTCCGGGGCGCGCTGGCCATGGTGGATGCCGGTGTGGTGGATGATGTGGACTACCTGTTTGGCGGCCATATCGGGTTCAAGTGCACCCAGGCGGATACGCTGGTCACCATGACCGACGGTTTTCTGGCCACGACGAAACTGGATGCGGAGTTCCACGGCGTTTCCGCTCATCCGGGCGCGGCGCCGGAAGCAGGGAAGAACGCCCTGCTGGCAGCGGCCCAGGCAGCAATCAGTTTAAGTACCATCTCCCGGCACAGCCAGGGATCCAGTCGTATCAATGTAGGCGTCTTGAATGCCGGTACGGGACGGAACGTTGTGCCTGACATTGCTTCCATGAAAATCGAGACCCGGGGCGGCAACACGGAGATTAATGAATTCATGGTAAAGGAAGCCCGCCGTATGCTGCAGGCTGCAGCGGATCTGTATGATGTAAAAGTGGAAATTTCCCTGGCAGGCGGCGCACCGGCCAGCGTCTATGACAAAGAGCTGGCGGAAGAAATCGCGGCGCTGGTGAAGGAAAAATGCGGCTACGCCAACGTGCTTACCTATGTGGATATGGGCGGCAGCGAAGACTGTGCCTATTTCATGGACCGGGTGCAGAAGCGCGGCGGCAGAGCGGGCTATATGATGTATGGCACGCCCATTGCGGCAGGCCATCACAACAGCCACTTCGATTTTGATGAGGAAGTGCTTTGGAAGGCGGCTGCCACACTGACGGAGCTTGCCGTTAAGTATAGCGCATAAAATATGGCTGTAATTGAAACATGCTTTTCGGTATTTTCAGTTACAGCCCTTTTATTTTGTAAAGAATGTCAAAAATATTTTGCGGAGACAACTGTTTCGTGAGATAATATAAAAAACCAAAGATATGATTAGTTATGATTAAATGAAGCAGGAATCCCTTTGTTGCAGCAAAATTGCGGTTAGGAGAATGTATATGTTACCGGTAAATAAGAAACGTGTAGAAGAACTGATTGCAGGGCTGGCTAAATTCGGGAAAACGGAAGCAGGTATTACCCGTCTGGCTTACAGCAGCACCGACAAAGCGGCGCAGATGTGGCTGCTAAAAGAACTGGAATACATGAACCTGGAAATGCGGGAGGACGTGCTGGGGAATCTGTTCCTGCGCCGACCGGGACTGGACCCGACCCTGTCTCCGGTGGCCTGCGGTTCCCATCTGGATACAGTGATTCACGGCGGAGCTTATGATGGGATGTGCGGTGTTGTAGGCGCACTGGAGGCTCTGAACATGCTGGCAGGTGAGACTCTGCGCAGAAGTATCGAAGTCATCGTCTTCCGGGCAGAGGAGTCCAGTCGTTTCGGGTTCGCTACTATCGGGAGCAAGCTGATCACCGGCAAAGCAACGCCGGATAAATTTGCCAATGCTGCTGACAAAGAAGGCATAACCTTGCGGGAAGCCGTAAAAGAGTGGGGCGGCAATCTGGATCAATATGAAAAAGCGGTATTGAAGCCGGGTGCCTACAAATGCTTTGCGGAGATGCATATCGAGCAGGGGAAGGTGCTGGAAGAAACCGGCAAACAGATCGGCATTGTCCATAACATTGCGGCCCCGACCCGGTTTAAACTGCACATCAAAGGCTTGGCTGACCATTCCGGTGCAACACCTATGGGCTTTAGAAAAGATGCACTTGTCAGTGCTGCCAAACTGATTCTGGCTGTGGAAACAGCAGCCATCAACGAAAAAGCAAACGGTACCGTGGGAACAGTGGGCGTTGTTGAGGTTGATCCCGGTTCCATCAACGTGGTGCCGGGGAAAGTTACCCTTTGGGTCGATGTACGTGGCGTAAATACAGAAAGTATACAGCGTACACTAAAAGAAATCCGGCAGGCGGCCCAGGGAACAGCCCGGACCGACGGCGTGGAAATCGAAGAGGAGATGCTGACTTCTGACAGCCCGGTAGCGCTGGACGAAAAACTGGCTGCCCAGTCCGAAGCCATCTGCCTGGAACAGCTGAAGCCCTTTCTGCACATGAACAGTGGTGCGGGACATGACGCCATGCACATGCCGGCCATCTGCCCGACTACCATGCTGTTTATTCCCTGCAAGGGCGGCATCAGCCACAATCCGGCAGAGTTTGCGAAGACGGAAGACATCTGTGCAGGGATTGAAGTGCTGGCTGAAATCCTGAAGCGGGAGGCGCAATAGAGTTAAGGAACCACTGATTAATTCGTCTGCACGCTAACCGGCGCTTTTTGTGAATGACTGCGTCATTGCCTCTAGACGCAGCACCGCTGCGTCTTCGAGGCACTTCCTTGTCATTCGCAAAAAGTGCTCGGTCATCGCACAAACTCATTTAATCAGTGTTTCCTTATAACAATAATGAAGATTTGCAGGCATTGTTGTGATTTGTGTATGAACATGAAGATTAGTAATGGGAAAAGCTAGGAGGAAGCTTATGCGAGTACTACTGGGTTTGTTTACGGTCGTCCTGACATTGTTTACTTTTTTTTCCACAGCTCACGCGGATGTGATCGATCCGAATAATCCGTATCATAAACCGCCCCGTCCTCCTGTGAAACCTATTCCGGTTACACGGGTATATAAAATGCGTGCTCCCGATTTCACGCTGACAAAAATTGAAGAAAAAGAGAATACATATCTTTTGCAGGCAACGCTGCCCGGTCCCTGTGAATGGGAATACAGGGTGTTTGCGGAGAAAGAAGGAACCACTAAAGAAGTGGCAAGGGGAGGTAAGTTTTCCGTTCCGGAATTAGAGAAAGAATCGGACAGCCGGGAAATCGTGGTACAGCTGCCGGAAGGGAAAGAGAAAACGGATTTTCTGATGGGTGTTGAGTTTACGTTATACCGGTTCCAGGAGACCCGCTTTGGTCCGAAAGTATATGATATGGATAACAGAACCCAGGCGGTGGAATACGTTTATGTGCTGGAAACCGTGGATGGGAAACAGGTACTGAAAAAACTTTAAGTTTCGGCATTGTGCGGATCTAAAATATATGCGTCTCTGTTGGTTTTTCCGATTTACTACTGCTATATTTGGACGTATTTTCATTTAAGAAAGGCTTACTGTGTTAGCAATCTTTACGGCGCTGCATTTTCTGGTAGACGGAATCTGTGCGGCGGCTATGGCGGCTTATGCCGTACAGGAACCGGCACTGGATCCTATCGTGTTTTATTTCGCACTATATAACGGCATTGCTTTCGGTACCCAGTGGCTGACGGGCTGGCTGCTGGACAAAAAAGTGAACTGGATCCGTTATGCTTTCCTGTTCGTCCTTGTAATGTTAGGAGCAGGTACGCAGTCCGCGCTGGGAATAAAGGCGCAAACACTGCTGCTGGGCATCGGCAACAGCGTGTTCCATGTGGCAGCAGGCAGTCTGGTCTTGCGGCGTTACAGTTCATATAAAGAATTAGGGATTTTTGTTTCCAGCGGCGCGGTAGGACTGGCGCTGGGGCTGAACTGTATCGTGGGGCCATATCCTTTTCTGCTTGCCTGTGCGGTGTTAAGTGCGGTTGCAACATACCTTCTGCAGCAAACAGATGCAGGAAGTCTGGTGCAGTCTTATGCTGCGGGAAAAGATGCGTCAGGATTTTCATTGCATTGGCCCAAAGTTGTTTGTCTGGTTCTCCTTTTAGGCTGCATCGTATTGCGGGGTTTTGGCGGCGGCAATGCTGCCAGTCCGTATATTATGCTTTTTCCCTGTGTCTTTGCGGCGGGGAAGGCATTGGGTGGAATTGTCTGCGACAGGGCAGGTTACCGGAAGACCATCCTGTTCATTTTCCTGTTGAGTTTTGCGGCGCTGCAGCTGTCCGGTCTGTTGGCTGCCGTGCTTCTTGTTTTGGCTTTTAATATGACTATGCCGCTGACTCTTAGGCTGGTGCATTGGTGTAATTCCCGTTATCCGGGCATGATGTTCGGCCTGGCGGCGGGCTGCCTTTTACCGGGCGTCTTTTTTAAGGGCTTTACCATACCGCTTCAGGCTATGGCAGTGTTGCAGTTTCTCTCTCTGGCCGCGGCGGGATGGTTGTTGAGGAATAAGACGATCCAATGAGGGACGATGGTTGATTTTTTGATATGAATTTGATGCAAAAGGATTGCAGCTTCACATGAATTTGGTTTTATCTTCTAATATTTCAGCAGTCGCCGTTTTCCTGCAGGGGCTCTTCAGTTTCTTTTCTCCCTGTGTGTTGCCGCTTTTGCCGGTGTATTTCGGTTATTTGTCCGGCGGTACGGCAGAACGGGATCCGGATGGCAGCGTACGTTTCCATCGCGGAAAAGTCGTCATAAACACGTTACTGTTTGTAATGGGCATCAGCGCAGCTTTTTTCCTGTTGGGGCTTGGCGCTTCGGCGGCCGGCAGCGCCTTGATAAAACAGCAGAAACTGATTATGCGTGCAGGCGGGGTCATTATGATCCTGTTCGGGTTTTATCAGTCAGGTTTGCTGGGCCAGTGGGGATTTATGGCAAAAGAACGGAGGCTGCCGTTCCATGTTGGCTCGCTGGCGGCTTCTCCTCTTATGGCATTCATTTTCGGTTTTGTTTTCAGCTTTTCCTGGACTCCCTGCGTGGGACCCATGCTCAGCAGTGTTTTGATTTTAGCGGCGGCGGAGCCGGAGAAAGGGATGGTGATGATCATGTTTTACACATTGGGGTTTGTGATTCCGTTTCTTTTGTTAGGTCTGTTTTCAGAAACCGTACTGAATTTGTTTAAGAAGCACAAAGGCGTTATGGCCTTTACGGTGAAAGCGGGCGGCGCCCTTATGATTGCATTAGGCCTGCTGCTGTTTACCGGACAACTGCACACGACAGGCAGCGCGGCGCCCCGGAACAGTGCAGCGCAGGATGCCAACGGCGCCGGAGCGGGCCAACAGGTCCGGAGTTCGCAGCCGGATGCACAGGCTCAGCAAAACCGGAACGAAATTCCGGCAATACCTTTCTCGTTAAAAGATCAATATGGGAAAACACATACTCTTGCAGAATATAAAGGCAAGGTCATCTTCCTGAATTTCTGGGCGACCTGGTGCCCGCCTTGCCGGGCCGAGATGCCGGACATTCAGAAATTGTATGAGCGTTCCCCACGGGAAGGGGAGGATGCGGTGATCGTATTAGGTGTGGCTGCGCCAAAACTGGGCAGTGAAAAAGATGAAGCCGGCATCAAAGCCTTTATGGATAAAAACGGATATTCCTATCCTGTTTTGATGGATAAGGGCGGCAGGCTGTTCGAGTCATATGGCATCCAGGCCATTCCCACCACATACATGATCGACCGCAACGGGAATCTCGTAGGCAGGGTACAGGGCGCGCTTTCTGCGGAGAATATTGAAAAGATCGTGAAACAAACGCTGCAGGTTAAATGAATTAAAAGTGTTTTTCCTTTTCAAATCTGAAAAAAAGTAGTATAGTAATAATATGTTATTAAGATAACAATTAGAATACTGCGTTAAGGAGTGCACTGAATGAAAAAAACGATTTCTACAGCCGGGAAGAGGCGGAATAGTTTGAATAATAGTTCTGGCATGTCACAAGACGATGTTTATATCTGGAAGTATTGCCTGAAAACAATAGGGTACGTCCTTTTGGCAGTAAGCGTTTTCCTGCTGGCGGGATGCAAGGGTGAAGGACCGAAACAGACCGGGAATAACCAGCCGGCCAAAACGCAACAACAGCCATTACATGATAACGGCATAAAGTTTTCCCACGAATCCGGTCTTTATCAGGTGCCGGAGCTGAAAGTGCACCTGAAAGCGCCGGCAGGCTATACCATTGCCTTTACTACGGACGGGACGACTCCGACGGACAAAAATGCCAGCGGCAAGGCTGAACTGGATATTACCCTGACCCGCAGTATGTCCGGATATCTTCTGAAGCATAAAGAGGCTTTGCTGTGTCCTGAGTTTTATAATTCCGCTTTGTACGAGAACTCCGACCTGCCGGCCGGTGTTGTGCTGAACGCTTCGCTGGTTGACGGGAAAGGCGCAGTGGTGAAAGAACCATGCACTATGGTCTACTTTTTGCTGAAGGATAAATTTGCAGACAAGTATCCCAACTGTATGATCCTTTCGGTTGCTACGGACCCAAAGAACCTGATAGACCACAAAACGGGCATCCTGGCTTCCGGCGCTGTATATGACGCATGGAAGCAGACAGATGAGGGAAAGAAGATCATCGCGGACCAGGAATGGTGGAAAGCCGAAACCAACTGCACCCAGCGGGGCAAAAAATGGGAGCGGCCCTGCCTGGTCCAGTTCTACACCGGTGGAGAAAAACCGGCTCTGGAACTGGATGCCGGACTGCGGATTCGGGGAGGTATGTCCCGTCGGCAGAACCAGAAGTCCTTTACACTGTATTTCAACGAAAAGTACGGAGTTGACGCCCTTCATTTCAAACTCTTTGAAAAAGAAGACTCCTACAAGAGATTTGGCTTGCGGAACGGGGGCGACGACTCCGAATATACGAAGTTTAAGGATGTGCTGCTGCAGGATCTTGCCAGGGGAGGCAAATATACGGTTTTGGATAAACGCCCGGCGGTACTGTTCCTGAACGGGGAATACTGGGGACCCTATACCCTGTGCGAGGTTACGACGGCAAATATGATGAACCTGAGGTACGGAGTAGATCCAAAGAACATAGTTGTCATCAAGGAAGCGGAACTGGATTTTGGAAAGAAAGAAGATTTCAAACTCTATGAGGAACTGGAAGAGTATGGCAAAAAAGATCTGACCAATCCGGAGGTATACCGCCAGTTTTGCGATGTAGTGGATGTTCAGTCCATGGCGGATTATTTCGCGATGGAGGTTTACATCGGCAACGCCGACTGTGCTCCCGACCATAACCATATTCTCTGGCGTACAAGAGATAAGTCCTATAACGGCGGCCGCTGGCAGTTTGTCTTGCACGATCTGGATTACAGCTCGGGACAATATGAAGAAAAGAAAACCGCCGCCATCACGGATCACTTTGCCATCATGAGGAGCAAATTCCCGGTTTTTGCCGCGGCTGTGAAGAATCAGGACTTCTATAATATGTTTTTGGCTTCGCTGAAAAAAATGGGATCGGAAAACTTTAAGTATTCCCGGGTGCGGGAAAAAACGGATCAGTACGATAAAATTTGGAGCCCCCTTATGCCGGACTTCTATAAACGTTACGGCGATACGGCGAATCTGCGTAAGCGCGGTTTGAATTCAATGTTGAACTTTTTCCAGAGAAGGTATGACCTCATTGTACCGATCGTGGAAAAGTGGAAACCATAAAATAAATCATATTTGTAATCAGGAGGTTGTGTCAAAATGAACAAAGCTTTGAAAGGTTTACTGGCGGGAATGATGGCGGCGGCTTTACTAGTAACCGTAGGCTGTGGCGGGGGTGATAAAAAGAAAGATCCCGCTCCTGCTCCCAGCACCAAACAGACTACTACGACGCAAAAACAGGATAAAGCTCCGGAAGTGAAAAAGAAAGTTAAACCGGTTCCGAAATCCACTCTGTACAAATATGCGTTGCATCTTGATGATGTAGAAAAACTGCCGCCCATGACGGATGAAGTTATCAAGACCTTTGAGAAATACGCAAAAGAGGCAAAGCTTGCTCCGCAGGATGCCAAAACAGGCACGGAAGGAATCTTTGTGTTTAACAGTTCTCCAGTGAGTAAGGGCGCCCAGGTATATACCTACCGTTGGAGCGGCAAACGTCCGGGGCATCATGCATCCAAGTTTAAGAATGACAAAGGCAAAGAGATTAACGAGCAGCACTGGACCCACATTGATATGACCGCGGATGCCAAAACGCAAAAACTGCGCAGCGTCCGGGTGGTTGAATATGATGTGACTGCTGCTACCGGTGAAAAAGGCAAACTCACCGAAATCCATAAAGAAACGTTCAAATAAAATTGTAGAGACCGAAATCCCTGAGTTTGATTACGCCCTGCGAAAGCGGGGCGTTTTTCTTAAAACTATAAAATATGAAACAAATATAATGCGTATTATTGAATTCTTGGAAATAGTTGTTTAATTTCTGTACAAGGTTACAGGATTTGTGATATTATAAACCAAATATGCTTTAAAGTGTACGCTTTCTTCCGGAATCCGGGTCAAGAGGAAACGAAAATAATGCGATGGGTGAGGGGAGCCATACAGTTCATCAGCATATTGCCAAATCTAATTAAAGAGAGGGAGAAACATGAACGGAGCGGACGCAATTGTAAAGTGTCTGGAAATGGAAAATGTGGAATATGTCTTCGGGTATCCGGGCGTAGCCATCTGTCCTTTTTATGACAGTATTCTGAATGCAAATATCAAAACGATCCTGGTACGACATGAGCAGCATGCGGCCCATGCGGCCAGCGGTTATGCGCGCCTGACGGGTAAAGTGGGTGTAGTTGCTGTTACCAGCGGCCCCGGCGCCACCAATGTGATCACCGGTATCGCTACAGCGTACGCCGACAGTATCCCCCTGGTGGTCATCACCGGCCAGGTGGACAGCCGCCTCATGGGCAGCGATGTGTTCCAGGAAGCCGACGTTTCCGGCGCCTGTGAGTCCTTTGTAAAATACAGTTACATCATCCGTAAGGCGGAAGATGTGCCCCGCATCGTGAAGGAAGCGTTTTACATCGCCAACACAGGCCGGAAGGGGCCGGTGCTGATCGACTTCCCCATTGACATCCAGAACCAGAAAATCAATAAATTTGAATATCCGGAAAGCATTGAAATGCCTTCCTATAAACCTACGGTGAAAGGTAATGCGAAACAAATCGACAAAGTGGTCCGGGAACTGAAAAAAGCGAAACGGCCCCTGATTTGTACCGGCGGCGGCGCTCATTTAAGCGGCGCGGCAGACGTGATCCGTCAGTTTGCGGATAAACACCGCATCCCAGTGGTTTCCACCATGATGGGCCTGGGCACCATGCCCACGGAGCACCCACTGTTCTTCGGTATGGTGGGTAACAACGGGCAGGCTTACGGTAACCGGGCTATGAACCAGGCGGACATGATCCTGCTGGCTGGCGCCCGGGTGGCAGACCGTTCCATCGCCCGTCCCAATGAGATCGAAGACAACAAAGTGCTTGTCCATATCGACGTGGACCCGGCGGAGATCGGCAAGAACGCAGGTCCTTCTATCCCGCTGGTAGGCGACCTGAAGCACGTGTTTGAGGATCTGGACAAAGAAGATATCCGTCCGGCCACGGAAGAATGGCTGGCTACCCTGGCCGGTTATCGGAAAGAAGCGGAGGAAGCCAAAAAAGCCAAGGCCGACCTGGTGATCACTCCGGGTACTGTGGATCCCACTCATTTTATCCATGCGTTGTCCGATGCCATGCAGAAAAACGCGGTGTATGTTGCGGATGTTGGACAGAACCAGCTGTGGTCCTGCGCCAACTGCATCATCCGGGAAGGCCGTTTCTTTACCACCGGCGGCATGGGCTGTATGGGCTATTCCGTACCGGCGGCTATGGGCGCCAAGGTGAGCGACCCCTCCCGTCAGGTAGTTGCCGTTTGCGGTGACGGCGGCTTCCAGATGTGCATGATGGAACTGGGCACCATGCGGCAGTATAAAGTGCCTGTGAAGATTGCGGTGATCCGGAACAACGTGCTGGGCCTGGTACGTCAGTTCCAGCATTTCAACTATAAGGACCGGTTCTCCGTCATCGACCTGACCGGCAGCCCGGATTTGAAATCCATCGCGGCGGCCTACGGCATGAAATTCCTGCATCTGAACGACGAAGCAAAAATGGATAAGACCATCAAAGAGTTCCTGGCCAATGATGAATCCGTCCTGCTCCAGTGCGATGTGGATCCCAACGAGGTGGCATAATATGAAACGAATTTATAATGTATTAGTAAAAAACCAGTCCGGTGTTCTCTGTAAGGTTTCTGGCCTGTTCTGGCGCCGCTGCTTCAATATCGACTCCCTGGCGGTAGGCGAGACGGAAGACAACGCGGTCTCCAATATGACTATCGTTAGCACCGGGGACGACCATACCCAGGAGCAGATTGAAAAACAGTTAAACAAAAAGATTGACGTCATCAAAGTCAAGACCTTTGATGAAAAAGAAGCGGTCTGCCGGGAACTGATGCTGATCAAGGTGAAGTACACCCGGGAAAACAGGCGGGACATCATCGATAACTGCTCCGTCATGAACGCTACGATCATCGACATGGGCAACAACATGATGACCATCCAAATTTGCGATACCCCGGAGCGGGCCCAGATTTTCCTGGAGAATATCAACCATATCCGGATCGTGGAGATCACCCGTTCCGGGACTGTGGCTCTCACCAAATGCAAGGAAGGATAAAGCGATTGCGCCAGTTTATGTTATGCAAGCTGGTTCATTCAGCGGTTTCAAGCAAATTATAATTACGTTTATTAATTTCCGGCCCGGTTGCCCCGGGCCGGAAATTTTATGTTGATTTTATCGGAGATGTATTATAATATATAATATAGATAATTAATTTGGAGTACTATAACCATTTGTTCAGGTGACATCACATGGAAATCGAAGAACGGAAATTCAAAAGTATCGGGGAAATCGTAGGCAACGCCAGACGACAGCTCCTGATCGTAGACGATGAAGAAATTAACCGGCTGATACTGGGCAACATCATGGGATCCCAGTATCAGATTGCCTATGCCGCCAACGGCGCGGAGGCTCTGAAGTACGTACAGGAAAACTACAGGAATCTTTCTGCCGTTTTGCTGGATCTGAACATGCCAAAGATGGACGGGCGCACCCTTTTGAAAGTGATGAAAGAGGATCAGCGCACGGCCCGCATCCCGGTGCTGGTGGCAACCGGAGCTAAAGAGGAAGAAGTGCAGTGCCTGCGGGAAGGCGCCTGTGATTTTTTTGCCAAGCCCTATGATATGCCGGAGGTCATCCGGGCCCGGGTAGCTAACGCCATCAAGATGACGGAAGACAGCCATTTTATTGAAGTGGCGGAAAAAGATCCCCTGACGGGTTTGTATGTCCGGGACTTTTTCTACCGGTACTGCGAGCAGATGGACCGGAAAATCGAAGGCGAAAAGGATGCTGTCGCGGTAGACATCGACCACTTTAAACTGGTCAACGGACTGTACGGCAAAGAATTCGGGGACAAGGTGCTGATCAAGATTGCTGAGATACTGGCGAACATGGTGCATCAGTACGATGGCATCGTCTGTCGTCCCAACGCGGATACGTTCCTCATCTACCAGCCCCATCAGGAGGATCATGAAAAGCATGTTGCCTATTTGGATGAAACGGTGAATTCCTTGCTGGGCAGTGCCCATATCCACCTGCGGGTAGGTGTGTATGAATGCGTCGACCAGACCATTGACGTGGTGACCCGTTTCGACAGGGCCCGGATTGCCTGCGACAAGGCCAAGGACAATTATTCCCGTTCTTTTGAGATGTATAATGAATCCTCCCACCGGCAGCAGCTGGAAGCGCAGAAGTACATCTCGGCCATGGAAGAAGCCCTGAAGCAGCGTGAGTTTATCACATACTACCAGCCCAAGTATGACCTGACCGGCGACAAGCCGCGGCTGGCCGGAGCAGAGGCCCTGGTGCGGTGGCAGAGCAGGGCGGAAGGCGGGTTGATCGCGCCGGGCAAGTTTATTCCCCTGTTTGAACAGAACGGGTTGATTTACAAGCTTGACCTGTATATCTGGGAAGAAGTTGCCAGACAGATGAAGATTTGGAAACAGAAGTATGCGGTAGATTTCCCCATATCCGTCAATGTGTCCCGGGTTGACCTGTATTCGCCCCATCTGCTGAATGAGATACATGGAATTATTGACCGGAACGGTCTGAGTTACCGTGATATCGCGTTGGAGATTACGGAATCCGTCTGCGCGGCCGATACGGAAACGATCCTTTCCGTGGTGCGGAACCTGCGGGATGAGGGATTCCGAATCGAGATGGACGACTTTGGCAGCGGCTATTCTTCCCTGAACATGCTGTCCAAGATGCCCATCAACGTGCTGAAGATGGATATGAAGTTCTTCCAGCGGAAAGCGGGCAACGACGAAATCATGGACGCCATGATCCGGCTGATCATCGACTTTGCCAAAGTGATGAAGGTGCCTGTGATCGCAGAAGGCGTGGAGGATAAAGAACAGGCCGATTACCTGAAGGCCGTCGGCTGTGATATGGTCCAGGGCTATTATTTCGGCAGGCCCATGCCGGCAGATGAATTTGAAAAGTTACTGCAGCAAGGCTGTTGAGCCGGAAAAGCGGCATGTGGCTGCGGGTAAGGAACCACTGATTAATTCGTCTGCACGCTAGCCGGCGCTTTTTGCGAATGACTGCGTCACTGTCTCTAGACGCAGCCCCGCTGCGCCTTCGAGCCACTTCCTTGTCATTCGCAAAAAGCGTTCGGCCATCGCACAAACTCATTTAACCAGTGTTTCCTTAAAGAAACGCAAATAAATCCAGAAAGTAATATATTCAGAAAGGAAATGATTGTTATGCTGTCAATGGAAGCCTTAAAAGAGTATGGCGTGAAAACCAATGAAGGCCTGGCAAGATGCTGCAACATGGAGGCTTTTTATTTCAAGATGATCACTGCCAGCGTCAATGACGCGAACTTTGCAAAGCTGGGCAAGGCGCTGGAAGCGCATGACCTGCAGGAAGCCTTTGAAGCGGCTCACGCCTTGAAAGGCATTGCCGGAAACCTGGCGCTGGATCCGTTATACGATGCGGTGTGCGAAATCGTGGAGCCGTTGCGGGCACGGGAAGACAAGGATTATACGGAACAGTATAAAAAGGTAATGGAAGCCAGGGACAAACTGGCGGCGATAATTTAATAATGGATCCTGTGAAAAAAGGGCTGTAATGAAAAGAGGCTGACGCCAATTTTGTTCAGCCCTTTTACTTTGCGCGAGGCAGGGTATCCAACATCTTGATTTTTCTTCAAAAAAATAAAAACCGCTGTATTTTTTGGCATAAAATATGGTACAATAACCGTTAGAGTATTTTGGTTTTTGTATTTACATATATATTTAAGGGAGAAGAGTATGGCACAGAGAACAGACATCCATAAAGTAATGATCATCGGGTCCGGCCCCATCGTCATCGGCCAGGCCTGTGAGTTTGACTATTCCGGCACCCAGGCCTGCAAGGCGCTGCGCAGCCTGGGCTATGAAATCGTGCTGGTGAATTCCAATCCGGCTACGATTATGACGGATCCGGAGATGGCGGATAAGACCTATATCGAGCCGCTGAACGTGGAGCGGGTGGAACAGATCATCGCCAAGGAACGCCCGGACGCCATGCTGCCCAACCTGGGCGGGCAGTCCGGCCTGAACCTCTGCGCCGAGCTGTACAAAGCCGGCGTGCTGGATAAATACGGCGTAAAAGTCATCGGCGTACAGGTGGATGCCATCGAGCGGGGCGAAGACCGCATCGAGTTCAAGGAGACCATGAACAAGCTGGGCATCGGCATGGCCCGCAGCGAAGTCTCTTACAGCGTGGAAGAAGCCCTGGCCATCGCGGACAAGTTAGGCTACCCGGTGGTGCTGCGCCCGGCCTATACCATGGGCGGCGCCGGCGGCGGCCTGGTTTACAATAAAGAAGAACTGAAGACCGTCTGTGCCCGGGGCCTGCAGGCCAGTATCATTGGCCAGGTGCTGGTGGAAGAATCCATCCTGGGCTGGGAAGAACTGGAACTGGAAGTGGTCCGGGACAAGGACAACAACATGATCACGGTCTGCTTCATCGAGA
This sequence comes from Acidaminococcaceae bacterium, assembly GCA_017554485.1. Lineage (GTDB taxonomy): Bacteria > Bacillota > Negativicutes > Acidaminococcales > Acidaminococcaceae > Succiniclasticum. The sequence continues at coordinate 15,434 of JAFZIG010000113.1, forward strand.
ACGTGGATCCCGTGGGCGTGCATACCGGCGACTCTTTCTGTACCGCCCCCATGCTCACCATTCCGGAAGATGTGCAGCAGGAACTGCAGCGCCAGGCTTATCGCATTGTGGAGCATATCGGCGTCATTGGCGGCACTAACGTACAGTTTGCCCGGAACCCGAAAGACGGACGTGTGATTGTCATCGAAATCAACCCCCGTACCTCCCGTTCTTCCGCCCTGGCCTCCAAGGCCACCGGTTTCCCCATTGCACTGGTATCTGCCAAGCTGGCCAGCGGCCTGACCCTGAAGGACCTGCCCTGCGGCAAGTACGGCACACTGGACAAATACGTTCCCGACGGGGATTACATTGTCGTAAAATTCGCCCGCTGGGCTTTTGAAAAGTTCAAGGGCGTGGACGATAAATTAGGCACCCAGATGCGCGCCGTAGGCGAAGTCATGAGCATCGGCAAAAATTATAAGGAAGCCTTCCAGAAAGCGATCCGCTCTCTGGAAAAAGGCCGTTACGGTCTGGGGCATGTGAAGAATTTTGACAAGCTCAGCAAGGAAGAACTGCTGAACCTGCTGCGCACTCCTTCTTCCGACCGTTACTTCCAGATGTACGAGGCCCTGCGCAAAGGCGCAACGGTGGATGAGATCTTCGCCATCACCTGGGTGAAGCATTACTTCGTGGAGCAAATGAAGGAACTGGTGAAAGAGGAAGAAGCCCTGCTGCAGTACAAGGGCACGGTGCCCCCGGCGGAAGCCCTGACACAGGCCAAGAAAGACGGCTTCTCCGATAAATACCTCAGCGAGATCCTGGCGGTCTCCGAAGACGACATCCGTCACGCACGGGAAAAGATCGGCGTGGTGGAAGCCTGGGACGGCGTTCATGTGAGCGGTACTCAGAACAGCGCCTATTTCTATTCCACATACAATGCGCCGGACAACAACCCTACATCTGACCGGCGGAAGATCATGATCCTGGGCGGCGGCCCCAACCGTATCGGTCAGGGCATCGAGTTCGACTACTGCTGTGTTCACGCGGCCCTGTCCCTGAAGAAGTTAGGCTTTGAGACCATCATCGTCAACTGCAACCCGGAGACGGTTTCTACAGACTACGACACCTCCGACAAACTGTATTTCGAGCCCCTGACACTGGAAGACGTGCTGAGCATTTATTATAAGGAAAAACCGGTGGGCGTCATCGCCCAGTTCGGCGGTCAGACCCCGCTGAACCTGGCTGACAAGCTGAAGGAAGAGGGCGTCAACATTTTAGGCACCACGCCGGAGGTCATCGACCTGGCGGAAGACCGTGACCAGTTCCGCAAAGTGATGGACAAGCTGGGCATCCCCATGGCGGAATCCGGCATGGCCAGCACCGTGGAGCAGGCTATTGAACTGGCCCATGAGATCGGCTATCCGGTCATGGTGCGTCCTTCCTTCGTGTTGGGCGGCCGGGGCATGGAAGTGGTCCATGATGACGACCAGATGAAGGATTACATGGCGGCGGCCATCGGCGTCACACCGGATCGGCCCATCCTCATCGACCGGTTCCTGCACAACGCGTTGGAATGTGAGGCGGACGCCATCTCCGACGGCAACGACGCCTTCGTGCCTGCGGTAATGGAACACATCGAGCTGGCCGGCATCCATTCCGGCGACAGCGCCTGCATACTGCCCAGCCGGCAGATCTCGAAAGAGAACCTGGCAACCATTAAAGAATATACACGCAAGATTGCGGTGGAAATGAACGTAGTAGGCCTGATGAACATGCAGTACGCCATCGAAGACGGCAAGGTGTACGTGCTGGAAGCAAATCCGAGAGCTTCCCGTACCGTGCCCCTGGTGTCCAAGGTCTGCGGCATCCGCATGGTTCCCCTGGCCACGGATATCATCACCGGTTCCCTTACCGGGCGCCCGTCGCCGGTACCGGAACTGAAAGAAAAGCATATTCCCTATTACGGCGTGAAGGAGGCGGTGTTCCCCTTCAACATGTTCCCGGAAGTGGATCCGATACTGGGACCGGAGATGCGTTCCACCGGCGAAGTGCTGGGCCTGGCTGAAACAGTCGGCGAAGCCTACTTCAAAGCCCAGGAAGGCGCCAAATCGGTGCTGCCGTTAAAGGGCACGGTGCTGCTGTCTATCAGCGACGCGGACAAGGACGAGGCCGTTGACGTAGCCAAGGCGTTCTATGACGACGGCTTCAAGATCATCGCCACGGAAGGGACGGCGAAGCTTATCGCCGCGGCAGGCATCCCGGTGGAGAAGGTCAACAAGATCTACGAGGGCCAGCCCAACATCGAGGACTGGATCATCAACGGGAAGATCCAGCTGATTGTGAACACGCCGGCAGGGAAGACCGCGGCTCATGACGACAGCTACCTGCGCAAGGGAGCCATCAAACACCGGGTGACTTACATTACCACCATGGTGGCGGCCAAGGCGGCAGCGGAAGGCATCAACCAGATGAACAAGCACGGCAACAGCGAGGTGCTTTCGCTGCAGGAGTGGCATGCACTGATACATTGAGTATATTATAAAAGAAAAAGGAACAGGCGTAAGCAAAATATAGGTGTTTTTGCGATGCCTGTTCCTTTTAACTTTTGAATTAAGTTTAGCGTACTATTCGCTTACGCGAACTTTTTGCCCGTCAGCAGTTCATATGCTTCTTTGTATTTGCTAATGGTCTTTTCAATAATGTCCTGGGGCAGGATCTCCGTGTTGTTTGCCTTCAGGTAATCCCGGACAAACTGTTTGTCATAGGAAGGCTGGGATTTGCCCGCTGCATATCCGGCCAGAGGCCAGAAGCGGCTGTTGTCCGGCGTCAGCATTTCGTCGGCCAGCACTACGTTGCCTTTTTCATCCAGGCCGAATTCAAACTTGGTGTCGGCGATGATGATGCCCCGTTCCAGGGCGTAGTCCGCGCACTTTTTGTACAGGGCCAGGGTAAGGTCACGAAGCTTCTCCATGTATTCCTTGCCTTTGCCGGGGAAGAACTTCTCGACCCAGACGATGCCTTCTTCCATGGAGATGTTCATGTCATGTTCGCCCACGGGGGCTTTGGTGGAAGGGGTAAAGAGGGGTTCCGGCAATTTCTGGCATTCCTGTAACCCTTCCGGCAGTTCGATGCCGCAGATCTTTCCTTCTTTTTTGTAGCTTTCCCAGCCACTGCCGGTGATGTAACCGCGGACAACACATTCCACAGGCAACATCTCCAGCTTCTGTGTCTTCATGCTCCGGCCTTCGAATTCAGGGGTCTGGAAGAATTCCGGCATATCTTTGGTATCAATGGAAAGCATGTGGTTTGGAACGATGTCTTTAGTGAAATCAAACCAGAATTTGGACATCTTGTTCAGGACGGCGCCTTTTTCCGGCACCGGGTCTTTTAAAATCACATCAAAGGCGGAAATGCGGTCGGTACATACCATGACCAGGCTGTCGCCCAGGTCATACAGTTCACGGACTTTACCGGATTTAAAGGGTTTATATTCTTTCATGTTTTTTCTCCTCTTTTCTATGGCCAGACTTAAGTTAGAACTACTGATTAAGTAAGTTGCCCGGTGACCGGGGTACTAACCGGTAATTCCTGACTTTATGAATATCAGGCTCTTTACATTTAACATACACTAAATTTTAGCACAAACCGGCAGGTTGTTACAAGATGTATTTTGGTAAATAAGATTGTAAGTTTAAAAAATATCAGTTATGCTATTTATCTTTTTAAAAATCTGTGATAAAATTACTGCATATATTCACTATAGAGCAATATCTGTTTAGGATTCTCTTGTTTGTTTGCACAGATATCAACCGTATTTTATAGCGAATAATAAAAGCGCCCTGAAGTTTTGGGCGGAATAAGAGGGGATTGTTTTACTATGTCAATTCAGTTGCTTATTGTTGTATTGTATGTGGCGATGCTGTTCGCTATTTCGTTTTATGTGAAGAGGAGGGCGGAAACCAGCGCTACGGAGTATCAGTTTGCGGGCCGTAAATTCGGCGCAGGGTTGATCGCCGTCAGCGTCACCGGCATGGCAGTGGGTGCGGCTTCCACCGTTGGCGTGGCGGAAAGCGCTACCCGCATCGGCCTGTCTGCCGGCTGGTACAACGGAGCCTGGTCTATCGGCGCCATCTTTATGGGCCTGGTGGCGGCGGGCAAGTACCGGAAGCTGGAATGCACCACGGTGCCGGAACTGTTCGAGCGCTGCTATGACAAGAAGGCGCGTATAATCAGCGTCATCGGCCTGGCCATCATTTTATCCTGCATCACTTCGCTGCAGTATGTGGCGGGCGGTTCCATCCTTTCCACCCTGATGCCCGACGTGTTTACCATGAAGTCGGGCATGATCACCAGCGCTATCGTGTTCATCGGTATCACGGTCATCGGCGGCATGTGGTCCTCCGGTTTGTCCAGTGTGCTGAGCGTGCTGATCATTTACCTGGGAATTATCTACTGTATGATCAAAATCCTGATCCGGGACGGCGGTATGGCGGGCATCGTAGCTAAGCTGCCCCCTGCGCCTTTTGACTGGGCGGATCCCTTCGGCGGGCTGACTGCGGCCATGCTGATGGGATGGATCATCGTCATGATGACCCAGACCGTGAGCGGCGCTCCAGTGCAGATTGCCACCAGCTCCAAATCGGAAAGCGCGGCCAGGAACGGTTTCGTCCTGGGCGGCCTGATCATTTTCCCCATCGGTTTTCTTTCGGCGGTGTTAGGCATGGCGGCCAAGGCCCAGTATCCGGATATCAATCCCACCCTGGCGCTGCCCCAGATCATCATGAGCCTGGATCCGTTCTCTTCCGGCATCACCCTGGCGGCTTTGTGGGCAGCAGATGTTTCCACGGCCTGCACCATTTTGCTGGGAGCCGGTACCCTCATTGCCCAGGATATTTATAAACGTTTCTTCAATCCGGACATTACGCCGGACAAATATATGAAGGCCAGCCGTTTCATCATTTTCGCTGTGGGCCTGGTGACCCTGTGGATGGCTTTTAACGCCGTGGGCATCGTAAAGATGATGCTGACAGGCCTGAGCCTGACCACGGCCTTCACCCTGGTCTTCCTTGCTACCATGTTTGCCCCGGGCCTCTGCCGTCGCAACACGGCGTTTTACACGACGCTGGTAGGTCTGCTGGGGCTTTTAGCCTGGCAGATGTTCCCGTCGGTACGGGTGCTGCCTCATCCCATTTACTTTGAATGGATCATCTGCACCATCACGCTGTTGGTGGTACGGGTCATCGACAATGAATCCATGACCCCGCCGGCCATGAAGAAAGATGTGGATTGATTATTATAATCAGATTATAAATAAAGCAAAAGGGGCTGTAACAAAATGAAGTTTTTCAACTAAATTTTGTTCAGCCCTTTCCTATCACGCTACAAAGCGGGGTTACAGATTATTGCTAGAAATAATCTGTAACCCCGCTAGCTGTTTTTAGGCGCACTTTAACAAGCCCTACAACTTTTTTATAAAATATTAGTTTCAGCAGGCCTTTTCTTCGTCTTTCTTTTGTAAAAATCTCTGCGTTATTCGTTCATTCTGTATCCTGTTATGTAATTTCCGGATATTGAAACCCAACGCCAAAAACAGCAATTCTTTGTAGACTGCTTCCTTGCCCCTCCGAAGAATCCGCTTATAACTGTAATCCTGTTTTATCTGGCCGAACGCTCCTTCTGCCTGGATGGAGCGGTTTACCCGGAACCGGATCCCTTCTTCGCTCAGGAACCGTTGCATGTTTTCCTGTTGCAGTTCGTCATACTTCCTGTTTATTTGGATGGTCTTATTATGTTTCCCGTCTCCCTGGCGTTGGCACTGCTTCCGTTGCCCGCAGTACTGGCAGTTGGTGCACTGGTAGACCCTCAATTCACTTACATATCCGCTCTTGTGCTTCTTCTTCCGTAGACAGGAAAACCGCAGCTTTCGCCCTTTGGCACAGGTATATTCATCTGCTTCCGAATCGTACTTCATGTTCGCAGGCAGGCCGATTCGCTTTTTGTACTGCTTTTTCCTGCTAATCTCATAACTGGCCGGCTTTATCACCGACTTGTATTCCTGTTCACGCAGCCAGTTTAAATTTCCTTCACTGTCATACCCGGCGTCTGCCACCACATGCAGCGGCTTCAGGCCGAAACGGGAACGCATATGCTTCAGAAACGGAATCAGCGTCAAGGTATCTGTCGGGTTCGGGAATATCCCTACGCCTACAATATATTCGCTCTCTACCGCTAACTGGACATTGTAGGCCGCTTTCAACTGACCGTTCTTCATATGGTCTTCCTTCATCCGCATGAAGGTCGCGTCCGGGTCGGTCTTCGCATAGCTGTTCCGTTCCCCTAAGATCGCAAGGTGCTTTTCATACTCCCTGCGTTTTTCGCAAAATGCTTCACATTCCTCAAAGGCCTTTTGTAATACCGGCTTGTGGCGGCCTCTCCCCGAAACAAAGCAAACTTCTTCTTCCTTGCATTTCCCCGCCAGCGCAGCCAAAAGTTCTGTGTCTTCCAAGTGTCCTGGTCCCGGTAACAGCGTCTGTGCTGTTTTCTCGCGGAATACCGGATACCGCTCTTTCAGCTTCTTCAGGCCCCGTTCGATGTTCTTGCGCCATACGAACGTGTACCGGTTCGCATTCGCCTCCAGTTTCGTCCCGCCAATATACACCTCGTCCATCGTCACCGAATCTGTTTCCGACAGCACATGGATGAACTGGGCGAACAGGTCTTCCAGCACTGGGACGGTAAGGCGTTCATAGAAACGGCCTATGGCCATATGGCTGGATACCTTATATCCTTGCAGCAGCCACATATACTGGATATTGACCTGGCATTGGCGCTGGATGGCCCGTAAGGAATAGACGCCTTCCAGCATGGCGAACACAATGACCTTGAACAAAATCCGGGGCGGCACTGCGGATTTTCTGCCTTGCGGGGAATATAAACGCAGTAACGCTGTATAATCCAGTTCCTCCAGTACTGCGTCCAGTAACCGCACGGGTTCTGTTTCGGGAATCATTTGACTGTAATCCAATGGTAAAACCAGTTGCCTTACAGTCGAAAATCTGCTATAATTTTTATGGTTGAATTTGAGGGTTTGCATACTTAAATTATACCA
>JAFZIG010000114.1 GCA_017554485.1 Acidaminococcaceae bacterium
CCAACTTTAACTTCTGCCATCTGATCTCCCTCCCTCCACACACTTAGGGAAGTGTTCGGTTAATTTCATTATATGCAGATGTTATGAAACACCTGCACATAATTGTACCAGTAGATTATATCGCAAATGGCAGAATCTGTCAATAAATCCGCACCGCTAAAATCCGTTCTTTCCGCAGTTTTTTGTGAAAAAAATGTAAAGAATGAATCTGGGCGGAAATATGACACTTTACAACCAATCCCCCGGCAATCGGGCTGACCGCAGACAGCCCCCTTTTATTCTTTCGGGAACGGCGGCCAGCCCATGGCTTTTCCGCCGATCAGATGGATGTGCAGGTGCTGCACTGTCTGTCCCCCGTCTTTTCCTGTATTGATGATCAGGCGGAAGCCGCTTTCTTTGATGCCCAGTTTGTCCGCAATCTCTGCCACTTTGCCCAGCATATAGCCAACCAGGGCAGGTTCCGCCGCCATTACGTTATCCGCATGGGCTTTGGGAACCAGAAGGACATGCACAGGAGCTGCCGGCTCCAGATCTTTGAATGCAACCATCTTGTCGTCTTCGTACACTTTGTTGGAAGGGATCTCGCCTGCGGCGATTTTACAAAAGATACAGTCACTCATGGTAATGCCTCCTTTAAACTATTATAAATTATAAAATGACGCTTTTGCACTTGTCAATTAAGGCTTCTGTAATTCTAACCTGAACCGTTGTGCCACACAAGGTCGGTTCGCCTACAAACTCTATACGGATATAGTTATCCGTCAGTCCATCCAGTAAAACGGTTTTTACGTTTTCCGGATCAGCCTGTTCTTTTTCGGCTTCGCCGACGACCTGTTCCACCAGCACCGTATGAACAGTTCCCACATTCGCTTCAAAATAGGCCCTCTGCATTTCCCGGTCCAGTTCTGCCAGTTTTTCCGCTCGCTGTTTCTTCACGTTTTCCGGAATCTGGTCTTTGCGCGCTGCCGCCGGGGTTCCTTTGCGCATGGAGTACGGGAAGATATGCATCTTGGCAAAAGCACATTGCTTTACAAAGCGGCAGGTAGCGGCAAAGTCGTCTTCTGTTTCCCCGGGGAAACCAACGATTACATCCGTAGTCACTGTAACCCCCGGCGCCTTGTTGCGGATCTGTTCCAGCAGCATGGCGAACTTGGCCGTATCATAGGGACGGTGCATGTCTTTCAGTATTTTATCGCACCCGCTCTGCAAGGGTAAATGTAAATGGGGACACAGACGCTTGTCTTCCGCCATCAGATCCAGTAGCCGTTCCTCTACTTCCACCGATTCCAGCGAACCCAGCCGCAAACGCTGCAAGGCCGGAACAGATAACGCTGTTTTAACTGCATCGTAAAGTGTCGTGCCGTCTTTCATTTCTTTCCCGTAACAGCCCAGATGAATGCCGATCAGCACGATTTCCTTATATCCTGCTTCCGTCAGGCGCTGCACTTCTTCTTTTATATTTTGCAGACTGCGGGAACGTATGGGGCCTCTCGCATAGGGGATGATGCAGTAGGAACAATACTGGTTGCACCCTTCCTGGACCTTCAGATAGGCGCGAGTCTTGTCCGCCTCGTTACCGCCGGACATTTCTTCAAAGGTTGTATCCTTTCCCCAGGGGCGGACCTCATCATCTACAGAAGTGCGCAATTGCATCGACATTTTCTTTTCAGAAATCTGATCTGCACCGGCAACATCTGCTTTCGCTTCTTCTGTCGCAGGAGTTCCCGCCTCTTTCTTACTGCAACTCTTTTTCCTTTCCAGCGCCGCTTCCACCAGCGTCACAATTTTCGCCCGGTCCTGGGTACCGATAATCAGATCCACACCGTCGATGGCTTTCACTTCCTCCGCGGCGGTCTGGGGATAACAGCCCGTCACCACGATCAGCGCATCGTTCTCTTTGCGAATGGCCCGCCGGATCATCTGCCTTGATTTTTGCTGTCCCGTATTGGTTACCACGCAGGTGTTGACCACATATATATCAGCCTGTTCCGTGAACTCGCAGACTTCATAGCCCGCCTGCCGGAACAGTTCCTGCATGCTGGCCGTGTCTGCCTGATTCACCTTACAACCCAGTGTCATAAACGCAATTCTTTTCATCGTCTTATCTTTCCTGATTTTCAAATTTACCTTTCTTTTTGCAATATGGTGTCAACGATATTTAGAAACCGCAAGTCAAGCAGAAACTTTTTCCATCAGCAACCCCACCCAGTCTTTGATGCAGGTCACTTCTTTCACACGCAGTCCGACTTTTGCAGCTGCTTCCGTCACATCTTTCTGATAGTTTTCAATGATGCCGCTGGCAAAGAACAGGCCGCCCTCTTTCAGCTTGCCGGGAATATCCGGCAGCAGCAGGATGATAATGTCCGCCAGGATATTGGCCACGATTACATCAGCCTTGCCCTCCGTACCGTGGAGCAGATCTCCCTGCTTCACCTCGATGCGGTCTGCAAGCCCGGCTCTCGCAATATTCTCCCGAGCCGCCCGCACCGCCACTCCGTCTATATCTACTGCTTTAATGTCTTTTGCTCCCAACTTTGCCGCAGTCATGGCCAGAATACCGCTGCCGGTCCCCACATCAAACACCGTGCTGTCCGGACGGATGATTTTCTCCATAGCTTCCAGCACCAGGCAGGTGGTAGGATGCGTTCCCGTACCAAAGGCCATGCCCGGATCCAGTTCCAGTACGACATCTTCCGAATTTGGTTCGTAGTTTTCCCAGGATGGCTTAACAACGATATGTTTCCCCACCCGCGTTACATGAAAGTACTGCTTCCACTCGTCGGACCAGTCTGTTTCACTGACCTTCCGGAATAGTGTCGGCCCGATACGGAAGCTGCCGACTCGTTTTTCCACGGCAGTCAGTTCCGCTTCAATCCGTCGCAGCCTGACCTCCAGCTCCTCATCCTCCGGATAATATGCCGTAATGGTCACGATAGATAAATCCGTCTGCTCCGGCAAGGGGTCGCACAGTTCAAAAGGCAAAGACTTGCGCACAGTTTCATTCAGTACCGGGTCCTCGATGGCAACACCGTTCCGCGCCCCAGCCTCCCGCAATATTTCTGCCGTTACTTCTTCCGCTTCGTGCTTTACTTTTACACTGACTTCCAGCCACTGTTCCATGTATTCCTCCATGTCTGCAGCTCAAAAATTACATTCCCAGATTGTCTGTTTCGTACAAAATCGCCGTCGCCGCCACCAGTCCTGCCGTTTCCGTACGCAGAATGCGCCGTCCCAGGCTCACTGCAATACCGCCCTGTTTCTGTGCCGCTTCCACCTCTTCCGTGGAAAGCCCGCCTTCCGGGCCGATGACCACGCCAATGGTCTTCGCTTCCTTATGAGACTGCAATACTTCCTTCAGGCCCACCTGATTTTCACTTTCGTAAGCGACCAGCAGCAGATCCCACTTTTCCTGCTGCAGTATCTGCCCCAGCGCCATCACTTCATGCACCGTCGGAATGATATCTCGCTTGCTCTGTTTGGCCGCCGCTTCCGCAATTTTCTGCCAGCGTTCCACTTTCTTTTCTGCTTTGGAACTTTCCAGAACTACAACAGAATGAGCCATCGTCACAGGAAAAATCTCTGCTATGCCAATCTCCACGGCTTTCTGTATGATAAACTCCATCTTATCGCCCTTGGCCAGCCCCTGCAGCAGGGAAATCCGCACATCCGGTTCTTGGCTGTCACGCAAAATCTCCCGGGCGGCAACCATCACAGTATTCGTACTGACAGCTGTAACCTCCCCCACAAAGCTGATGCCGTCATCCGCCATAACCTGCAGCCGGTCGCCCGGAGCCATGCGCAGCACATCAATAATATGGTGCGCATCCCTGCCGGTAATCTGCATTTCCTGTTTAAAAGGCTTCGGAATAAAAAAACGATGCATACAAACCTCTCTCAATAATGATGTATGATTTATTATATCACAGATTATTTTGATTCGTAGATAATTGTATCGCATTGCTTATGTCTCCCCCGCAGCTTTGTTCTATTGGAAATCAAAATCAGCGCAGTCTGTCAATCTGACAAACTGCACCGATGTGCGTAAAATATATCGAAAGCAATCTTCCGTTTTTAATTAAATTTCAAAGAATCATTCTGCTGTATCGCAGGCAAACAGCATTTACAAATTACTGAATCACTTGAGGAATCTTGTTAATCAGGTTGGTACCATTGTCCATTTTTACCTCCCAGTGTTTTGAAAGCCTTTCCCTGTTTATTCTACGTTACTATCTTCCGTCCGCGCCCATGCTTTTTAATAACTTTTTATGCTCATACATATTGGCATCGGCCCGTGCAAATACATCCTGCACATTGCTGTCCTGCCCGAGGATAAAATCGGACATACCGACAGACACAACCGCTTTCTTTTCTTTCAGATTCTCTTCAGCAAGCTCCTTAAAGGAAGTCAGAATAACATGTCGCGCTTCGTAGTCTCCCCCATCCAAAATTACCGCGAATTCATCCCCGCCGATGCGAAAGACCGGGCTGTGGGCGAATGCATCGCAAATCTGTTTACAGGCTGAGCGAAGCAACTCGTCCCCGGCCCGATGTCCCAGTGTATCATTTACCATTTTCAGACCGTTGACATCACAGGAGGCTACCGCAAATTGCAGCGCTACGCCTTCTTTAATCATCTGGTTCAGTTGGTTTTCTTTTTCCAGATAAGCATATTTGCTTTTAACACCGGTCAGGGGATCTTTGAAAGCAAGATCTTTGGCAGAGTTTAATTCCACATCCTTCCGCCGGTCAATCTGTACCAGTTCTTCCAGCTCTCTAAGGTACTCCGTCTTTTGGTCCTGCACAACGAATGTATGAACCATGCAGCATCCCAGTAAAAGTCCCGCTGCATACAGCGGCAAAAGCGGATATAATACCTGGGCCGCAACAGCAAGGCTCATGATCAGGCCGAACAGGCCCACTATCCGGTAACGGCGCTTTTCCCTGCCCTCTGTCTTATTTGTGACGGACAATGTGTATATGGAAGTCAGCAGGAACATCAGAATCTGGACAAAAAGAGTCGCGTATCTGGCCGAATGAGCATGATAGCCGCCGGCTTCGTCTACGGAAAAAAGAATCGGATAGTAAAAATTAACTAAAATGGCCAACAGCTGGAAAGTAAAAATGATGCGGCCGGTGTAGAAGAGGAATTTCCCTAACGGGCTTTTCTCTTCCAAGTTATATACTACACATTGCGTCCAAAAGAGAACCGAGGCTGCCATGGCCGCAAAATATACAGCAGTATCCGTGTAAATAAGCTTAACCGAATGCAGATCATAGAAAAAACCCCATAAAGCATCCGTAATATAATAAACCAATACAGCCAGCAGGAAACCTCGGTAAGACTGCTGGATCAGATCATTCTTATTACTTTTTCCAAACAGGGTTTCATGGCTGATCATTAACTGAATGGCAATAGCCAAAAGCCCGACAATCGAATATGACAAACAGGTTCACTTCCATTCACTAAAAACACTGAATGCAGTTACGCATCCAGTGTCATTTTTTTAATTATATCACAAAATCGCATTTCGAGGGCACCTTTGTTCGTTTTGTATTCACTGCTCAATTTTAAAATAAAGAAATTGATAATTTCCCTTCTTTCAGTTTGTTCTTGTTATCGTACATACTATAATCCGCGCGATCCAACACAGCAGCCACACACGTGTCATTATCAAACCTCGCCATGCCGCAGGCAATAACAACGCGTCCGTTCCGGGATGCATCCAAATTATGATCGCTTATTTTGCCAAGCAGTTCTTCAATACGCTCATAATCGCTTCCCTGCACGATCACTGCGAACTCGTCTCCGCCAATCCTGAAGACCGGACTCCTCTTAAATGTGTCACAAATAATTTTACAGGCGTCCCGCAGGTATTGATCGCCCGCCTGATGGCCAGCTGTATCATTGACTTTCTTCAAATCGTTCACATCCAGCATTACAATGGCAAACGGTTCTTGATCATGTTCCGCTATCTGATGATCCAGCCGCTCTTGCGCCGCTAAAAAAGCATACTTATTTTTGATTCCTGTCAGACCATCGATCATGGCCTGGGTCTGCGCCTGTTCAAGCTGCCTTCCGAATTCCTCTTCCTGACGTACCTGTGTGTCGATGTCTGTGAGACCGACAATCAGACGCAGTCCTTCTTTCTCCTCCACCATAGCGGCCTTAAGCTGCACATGAACAGGCTTGTTCTTTATCATGAGACGGTAGCGCAGGGTAAAGATGCCGCGGCGTTCTACTTCTGCTATAATATTCTCTTTGGTGAAGACCGAAAGAAAGTGATTCAGATCCTCAGGATAATTATAGATAAGAGCTGCTTCCCTGACAGCGGTAAAGAAATCCGCACCTTCTTTTGCCGGTCTTAAGCTTTCTTCATAATTGGAAGCGGCGCTGAATTCGTGGTAATTACCGGACTCCGGATCCACCACATATATGCAGATATAGTTGCCTTCGATGGCATGAAGACGGGCGTAGATGACGCGTTCTTCCTCTCTTTGTGCTTCCGCGCGACGCTGCCTTATCAGTTCATCAATATCCTTCACGGCTATGACAATAAAGCGCTTATCATCCTCCATGCGGGAGACATTCATCTTCACATAAAACGGATCTCCCCCTTTGATTCTGCGGTAGGTCAGTTCATACACCTTGTTTCCATCCAGAGCCTCCTCGAGAAACTGGCGGTTCATGGCCTTTACAAAGGTTGCCTGGTCATCCTGATGCACGTACAGCTTTGCTTCACGCTCGCAGCTCTCAAAGAAATCCAAACCCCGACGCGCCTCGTTGAGCACGCCTCGCTCGTCTTCCGTGTGAAATTCGATAAATTCATCAGTGTCCATATTAACGTAGAACAGATCAGTATACCCCCGCGCCAGGGCATGGGCGATGTGAATATAGACCCTGACGTTGCTTTGAATGATTTCTTCCTCTGTTATACGTCGCATTACTACCCTCCAAAATACAAAACCGTCATTAAATTTTATCACAAAATCACAATTCAAGGAAAGCCTTAACTCTGCAGTACATAATTTGTATTGTATGATTATCCGGCACTGTTCTTAATCATGTCCCTGCGAAAGGTACCGCCGGTAACCCGGTTCTTGCCTTTGCGTTTGGATTCATAAAGCATCTCATCTGCCAGATGAAACATGGTACGCAAATCTTCGCCGTTCTCCGTCACACCGGAAATGTACCCAGCCGATATATGGATAGGCAGTTTATCCTTGCCAAGACCCACCCGCGTCAACTGCGCCCGCACGCGTATCATTTCCAAATTATACTTGTTCCAGTCATCATCCAGCCGGACAAGCAGGAACTCATCCCCTCCGTAGCGATAGCAATCCGTGTTGGTAAATGTATCGCTAAGCATGGTACCGACTTCCCTGAGTGCCATATCTCCGGCTTCATGGCCGCAGACATCATTGATCTTTTTAAAGTCATCAATATCCAGAAGCGTAACAATCAGACTGCGGTTTTTATAATCAGGAAAATTCGCTCGCAGCATATTCCTGTTATATAATCCTGTAAGATGATCCTGATGGCTTTCTTCCTGCAATGCTTCGTTACTGTCACGCAGCCGCTTTGTCACTTCCATGGTCTTCTGGCGTGTCGTGTTCCAGATTTGGCGTAATTTCCCCAAAAAAGCTGTAGTAGCGAGCACGCTGCAGAAAATTATAATCATTCTTTTCAAATTTACAGTTGAATAACTAAAATAGCTATGATCCTCCGAATAAAAATACATGGAAAAGAGAATCACCTGAATTGCGCAAAGTACGCCTGCCGGAAAATCAAAGAGGCTGGCACAGATAACAAGACCGGTAAGCAGCAATACTTCCGGATTGGGTATGGGCAGGTTGCCGCAGGTAACAATCAGCATGCACATAAACAAACAAGCACCCAGCGAAGTGAAAACTACCGTTCTGTTACTTTTCCTTTTTTTATTATTTTTCTTGGTGTTTTTAAAAACGGACACTATGGTGGCCTTTCATATATAGAAATATAGGATATATGTCAAGACATAGAATAACCGTCAGACATAATGCGCAGCACACATTATACCTGACGGCCAGCATACATCATATAAAACTGTAAAAAGGGTATAGTTATCTCTTCTCTTCTCTTCTCTTAAAAACCGTATTCCGACCTGGCATTCCTGTCAACCCCATAATTTACTAAAACTGTGAATTATTTGTGTAATAATTGTGTAAATATTGAAATTCTCTCAATATTTAATGCTTGCTATACTTATTGTTCGATTCTTTCTAAATTAACGATATAATTATTTTATCAAATTTATTAAAAATTATCAAAGTTTTTTATATAAATTTATGGCTTGTGCGTTGTTAGAAAAACGCCACGGCGGGTAAGGCATCACAAATTATAGTTGCAATCGCACCACGCAAAAAAGTACGGCCTGCATTTTCTGCAAGCCGTACTTGAAACTGCCTTTTCACATCTTAACTTGTATGAAATTACTTAAACAAATCCTTGATCTTGTTCAGGAAGCTCTTTTCTTCCGGATTGATGTTATCCTTCGCCACCTCCGCAAAATTACGCAACACCGCCTTCTGCCGTTCGGTAAGCTTCGTGGGCACCACGACCTTGATGCGCACCAGCTGGTCGCCCCGGCCTGTTCCCCGCAAGTGCGGGATGCCTTTGCCCCGCAGGCGCATCACGCGGCCCGGCTGGGTCCCTTCCGGAACCTTCATGACAACCTTGCCATCCAGGGTAGGCACTTCCACCTCGGCGCCCAGAGACGCCTGCACGATGTTGATAGGTACTTCGCAGTACACATCGTTGCCGTCCCGTTCAAAGAACTTGTGGGGCTTCACAAACAGGTACACATACAGATCGCCATTGGGTCCGCCCTTGGCACCGGCTGCGCCTTCATTGGCCACCCGCAGACGGGAGCCGTCGGCCACGCCGGCCGGGACTTTCACCTTCAGGCTCTTCTGCTTTTTAACCGTACCTGTACCGCGGCATTCATGGCACGGATCGTTAACGATCTTGCCTTCCCCATGGCATTTCGGACAGGGCCGCACGGTCTGCATCTGGCCCAGCACGGTGTTCTGCACCACGCGGATCTGGCCGGTGCCGTGGCAGTCCGGACAGGTTTCCACTTTGGAGCCCGGTTCAGCGCCGTTACCATGGCAATGGTCGCAGGTCTCGTCCCGGTACAGGGAAATCTCTTTCTCCACACCAAAGGCCGCTTCCTCAAAGGTCAGGTTCAGGTCAAAGCGCAGGTCGCCGCCCCGCTGGGGTCCCTTGTCAGCCTGGCTGCCCCTGCGTCCGCCGGCGCCGCCGAAGAACATGTCGAAAATGTCCTCCATGCCGTTGCCGAAACCGCCGGCGCCAAA
>JAFZIG010000115.1 GCA_017554485.1 Acidaminococcaceae bacterium
GTAAGCGCTTCAGATAATCACGGATTACGGCATGTGAACAGTTCACATATAATGGTAGTGCGATCAAAATACTGCGCATGCAGAAAGAGAGGCTACCATGAAAGCGATAGCGAGTGTTGGAGAACGACTTCAGCTGATTAAGGACTGGCAACTCAGTGGACTGACTATCAGTGAATGGTGTCGCAGGAACGGGATCCATAAGAATACATTTAGCAACTGGATTCACAGGTTCCGTAAGCAAGGCCTACTGGAAACGCCAGCGGTTATTCCGGAGCCAATCACTCGGGATCCCATTAGCCAGGACATTGTGAAAATTGAAGTTGCGAAGAACTCGAGATCCGTTTCAAGTGAGATTATTCCTGAAACAGCAGCCATGATTCCAGGATCCCAATTCTCAGACAACAAAGGCGCGGTCATGGAGATCAACCTCGGGAGCATCCGGATAAAAGTAACCAACCAGGTTAACCCGCATCTTCTGGCAGAAGCAATTCGTCTGTTGGGAGGGAGCGGCATATGTTAGCCGATATCACCAAGGTTGAGAATATCTATATGGTCTGCGGGTATACCGATATGCGAAAATCAATTGACGGGTTGTGCGCAGTTGTAGAGGAAGTGGTGAAGAGGGATCCACGTGAGAATTCTCTTTTTCTGTTCTGTGGTCTAAGAAGCGACCGGATCAAGGCATTGCTTTGGGAAGGCGATGGTTTTGTACTGATCTACAAAAGGTTGGCGGTGAAGGGACGATACCGTTGGCCTCGGAACAGTTCAGAAGCCCGGAACCTTACCTGGCAAGAGTTTGATTGGCTGATGTCCGGTCTGGACATTGAACAGCCCAAGGCGATCCGAGCCCAATTCGCATGATGTTCCAAAAGGCCTTGGACCGTTGAAATTCCTTGTGTTTTTCAAAAAAATTATAAAAATATCTCTTTTCCAAAAGGAGTTTGTTTGCCTTATGCCGAATATATATACATAAGGAAATTCAAGGGAAAGGAGGTCGCCGATCATGGCTTACAGCTCAGCAAATTCCGTGCTTCAGCGGGAACTTCTGGATACCATTAAGGGACTGCGGACCACGGTTGAAAGCCTCCAATCCACGATTGAAGATCTCCGGAAAGCCCTGGCCGAGAGTCAGGAACGTGAACGTCTGGCAAAAGAACAGATTGAGGTCATGACCAAACGCCTCTTCGGTCGTTCCAGCGAGAAGCATATGGTGCAGTCGGAAGGTCAGGTGGATTTTTTTAATGAAATCGAGATGGAAGCTGATCGGCAGACAGAAGAAGAATTCCCCTATGAAACTGAACCGGAAGAAGAAGTAGGAAAAGAGAAAAGAAAGCGGAAGCCTCGTACACTGCGGAAGGAATTGTTTAAAGGCCTGAAAGTCGTGGATGAGGAGCCGATTGAACTGCCGGAGGAAAAGCAGTTTTGTGATGAGTGCGGCACCAGGATGGTTCCGATGGGACCGAAGCTTGTCCGTGAGGTTCTGAAATATGTTCCGGCGAAGCTGGAATTGCATCGTATTTATGTACAGACTTATGTCTGCCTGGAGTGCAAGGAGAATGGCGAGAAGAATACAATTAAGAATGCCAAGGCTCCAGACGCCCTGATTCCGCACAGTTATGCGGGAGAAACCGTTGCTGCCCATGCCATGTACCAGAAGTTCGTCAATGCAGTTCCGCTATACCGGCAGGAAAAGGATTGGGAACAGATGGGAGCCTTCCTGAGCCGGGGGACGCTGGGGCGATGGATTAAGGTTTGCTCGGATGAATACTTCGTCCCGGTCTACGAATACTTCCACCGATTGCTGCTGAGAAGACAGTTCACAATGGCGGATGAGACAAGGCTCCAGGTACTCAAAGAACCGGAGCGGAATCCGGAAACGGATTCATTCATGTGGCTCTTCCGGAGCGGTGAGGATGGGTTGCTGCCGTTAATCCTCTACCGGTACACGGAAACCCGGGCAAAATTTAACGTTGAGGAATTCCTGAAGGGATTCAAAGGCTACCTGATGACGGACGGGTATCAGGGATACAACAATCTGCCGAATATTATTCGAGAAGCCTGTTGGGCTCACATTCGGCGGAAGTTTTGTGATGCCATTCCGGCGGGAAAGAAAGATGATCTGTCCGAACCGGCTGTCCAGGGAGTCCAATATTGCGACAAGCTGTTCGCGATTGAACGATACTGTCGGGAAAACGGCTATACCCCTGAACAGCGTCACTCTTTCCGGAACAAGAAAGCGCCGAATACTCTGAAAGCGTTCTGGGGTTGGCTGGACAAACAAAATCCAACCAAGGGCAGCCGGATGGACAAAGCCGTCACCTATGCCCGGAACCAGAAGCCGTATGCGGAGACCTACTTACAGGATGGCCGCTGCAGTCTCTCAAATAACCCCAGCGAAAACAGCATTCGTCCCGTAACTGTCGGGCGCCGCAACTGGTTGTTCTGCGATACTCCCGGTGGGGCCCACGCCAGTGCTACCGTCTACACTATGGTGGAAATGGCCAAGGCTCATGGCCTGAATGTAGAAAAGTATCTGACATTCCTGCTTGAGAAAAGGCCTCATTCCGGAATGTCGGATGAGGAGATGGAGAAACTGGCTCCCTGGAGTGATGAGGCCCGATCCTATTGCGGCTATGCGCAGCAAATTGCTTGCATCTGATATCTGTTCACATCCTTGACGCTCGCATGTGTATGCGAGCGTTTTACTGCGCATGGGTAGTGGGGCTACCGTGTCTGGATGAAGCGCTTACAGTCCAACTGTCACCACCACAAAACCCTTGCAGAATAACGATTGCAAGGGTTTTTCTTATTCCCGGATGTCGCGGTTTAAGATGTGCCGCCAGTTCCCTCCGGCAACTCGTTCACATCGAGAAATCCGTACATTAGAAAATTCAGGGTGTGCGGGTGCATTTTTTATGGGGCAAAAGTGACTTCTCACTTCGTCTATACTTGTCGATGTTGACGAAGTGGTAGAATCGATGTGAACGAAGTGGTGGAAGTTAGCCAATGGCCTCAAAACACCTATCCCATCCAGAAGACAGCATTTTCCGGATTGCCGCTGTAATAATTTCTTTATGTGCTGGCTGAACAATGAAAAAATAGTATCGCTGAGATGTTTTTGTAAACTTCAGGCCCAGCATGTGTGATGATTGCGAATTCCACCGCTCAGGAGACATGCTCTCCCTCGATGCGCCTGAAGGTGATGGGAGCATCAGCCTAATGTGTTTGCTGAGACCAATCTTTGCATTGCACGTTTGGATAAGTTGGCCAGAAACGAAGTGCTGCAGGAGAAGCTGAAGGCCACGGAGTGGGATCTCATCGTCATCGATGAGGCGCATAAAATGTCCGCGACAGTCTGGGGTGGCGAAGTTCAGTATACCAAAAGGTTCCAGCTGGGCAGACTGCTCTCTGACATTACTCGCCATTTCTTGCTTCTGACGGCGACGCCTCATAACGGTAAGGAAGAGGATTTCCATCTGTTCCTGTCGCTGATTGATCCGGAACGGTTTGGCATGACCACCCGAACGAGCAACCAGGCCATCGACGTTTCCGATGTCATGCGCCGTCTGGTCAAGGAAGATTTGCTGAAGTTTGATGGTACACCCCTGTTCCCGGAGCGCAAAGCTTACACGGTGAACTACGACCTGTCCCAGCGCGAGGCTGTGCTGTATCACGCGGTAACGGAATATGTCCAGGAAGAATTCAACCGGGCGGATCAGCTTTCCAATGACCATAAGAGCACGGTTGGATTCGCGTTAACCATCCTGCAGCGCCGTCTGGCATCTTCTCCAGAAGCCATTTATCAGTCGCTGCACCGCAGGCGGGAACGCCTGCAAAACCGGCTCAACGAGGAGAAACTGGGTAAACGGGCAGCGGAATACCGGTCCACCATTCATTTTGACACAGACTATGATGATGATGACTACTCTTCCGCTGAGATGGAGCAGGAAGAGGAGAACGTAGCGGATCAGGCATCCGCAGCCCGCACAATTAAGGAATTGGAGGCGGAAATTGCCACACTGATCCGTTTAGAGAATCTGGCGAATGAAGTGCGTCTTAGCGGCGAGGACCGGAAATGGGACGAGCTTTCCAAACTGCTGCAGGATAACGAGTGCATGTTCACTCCAGACGGACAGCGGGAAAAGCTGATCATATTCACTGAGCACAGGGATACCCTCCGATATCTGACCAATAAGATTCGGACGCTCTTTGGCAGTGAAGATTCTGTGGTCACAATCCACGGAGGCATGCTCCGCGATGAGCGCCGAAAGGTCGAGGAAATGTTCCGTCAGGATAAGAATGTCAGAATATTGATTGCAACTGACGCTGCAGGCGAAGGTATCAACCTTCAGCGGGCACATCTGATGATCAACTATGACCTGCCGTGGAATCCCAACCGGCTGGAGCAGCGGTTCGGACGTATCCATCGTATCGGCCAGACAGAGGTCTGCCATCTGTGGAATCTCATCTCGCAGGAGACACGGGAAGGCATGGTGTTCCAGTGCCTCTTCAACAAGCTGGAAGAGGAACGTGCTGCCCTGGGCGGCAAGGTCTTTGATATTCTAGGCGAAATAACCTTCGACAATAAACATCTGAAGGATCTTCTGATTGAGGCTATCCGCTACGGCAACGATCCGGAGGTGCGCCAGCGTCTCTGGCAGGTTGTCGATCACTCCATGAATACCGATAAGTTCCGGGAGCTGATCACAGAGAACGCCCTGACAGAGGACTCCATGGATGTGTCCAAGGTCATGGAGATCCGGGCTGAGATGGAACGCATGGAAGCACACAAGCTGCAGCCGCACTTTGTTGAGGCCTTCTTTGTTCAGGCTTTCAAAACGCTGGGCGGCAGAATCCATAAGCGGGAACATGGCCGTTATGAGATCACCTCTGTACCCTTCGCAATCCGGAATCGGGATATGCAGATCGGCTTTGGTGAATCCGTTCTCAACCGGTATGAACGCATCTGTTTTGAAAAGGAAAATTGTAATGTCCCGGGCATGGTACCGGCGGCGCTGATCTGCCCTGGACATCCGTTGCTGGAAGCAACCACCGACCTGATCCGGGAACGGTACTCGGATGCCATGAAGCACGGCTCTATCTTTGTGGATGACAGTGATTTTGGTAGAGATCCCAGATTGCTTTTCTACATCGAGGACGCTATTCAGGACGGCGTGATCCTGCCCAATGGCAATAAACGCGTCATCTCCAAGAGCGTTCATTTTGTAGAACTCAAGGAAGATGGTAGCATCATTCATATTTAGCTTTTCCCTCGTTACTGTGATGCCATGCTTTTTCAATTGATTAGCGATAGTTCTACGATGACAGCCATACTTTGCTGCTAGATCATTAGTCGAAATACCTGATTTGTATGCCGTAACGATATCTGTTATTTCTTCTTTTGAAAAGCTGTGTTTCTGCCGACGAGTGACATTTTTTACAATGTTGCTCGGATTATTCAACTTGGTTTGTATAGAGTATGGAGTTTCGACTGATAGATTATGTTTTGACTTGCGTATTTTGATAAATGTGTTCTGGTTTGAATTAAGTTGCGATAGGTCCACCACAAGCCCTTGGAAATCAAGCATTTCCGAGGGTTTTCTTTTTGCCCTTGATGACTTCTCTCCCCTCCATAGAGATCCACCCACCATACTGTTACCTTCAACAAAATGGCAGAAAATCCGTACATTCTGATTTTCGAGGTATGCGGTTCCATTTTTGCTGCTAACAGATTGGTCGCTCAACCCGTTCACATCGACTCGATGTGAACGGGTTGCCTGTTCGAGTAGCTTTTTTGCCCGTTTTCGATGTGAACGGGTTGCCCGTTCGAGTGGCTTCTTTGCCTGTTTTCGATGTGAACGGGTTGCCTGTTCGAGTAGCTTCTTTGCCCGTTTTCGATGTGAACAGGTTGCCCGTTCGAGTGGCTTCTTTGCCTGTTTTTGATGTGAACAGGTTGCCTATGCGAGTGACTTTTTGCTTTTCTGAGACAGTTTTGAACAGTCTGATCATCAGCCAGAGGAACATGACGAACCCCTTGGACATCCCAACGAAGGAGACTGGACCGGTCTTTTTCCGGTTAACATGCAACGGTTCATCGGCAAGGGAAACAGAGGTCAGCCAGCATGACGCGTCACATTCCTTTATCATAAAAAGCAGCCTGCCCGTTTCAGAGAATCCCGCAGGACTTTTGGATCAACGGATCGGACGGAAGAATCTGAACGGACGGCCATAGCGGCGGCGGTACCGGAGGCCTGGCCGGTAGCGAAGCAGCAGGGAACCACGCGGACGGAACCTAACATGATCGGATCGCAGCTGATGATTTTTCCAGCTGTGAGCAGGTTTTTTATGCCTTTGGGCGTGAGGCAGCGGTAGGGGATGCCGTAGGCCTCGCCGGGCTGATAGCGCCGGTTATAGTAGAGCTCGTTCCATTCCTTTGTCTGTTCGCCGGGCCGCAAAGCGTGGATGTCGATGGGATAGCAATAATAGGCGATGGCGTCGTCAAAATCGGCCCGGCGAAAAAAATCTTCCTTTGTCAGCACATAGTCGCCCATGACCCGGCGGGATTCCCGGGTGCCCACGGCGGGGCCGCTGGATACGATCACGGCCTTTTCCGCGCCGGGCACGTAGTTTTGCAGGAAGCGCAAAAGCTCCGGCAGCATTTTTCTTCCTTCCACCTCGGCACGGGTGAGAGACGCCGCATTCAGGGGATCGATACCGTAGATATGGCCGAAGTTCAGCACGGCTGCGCCCGGATAGGGAAAGGAAATGCCCGCCACCTTGGTCTCCCCCGCCGGGAAAGCGCCGTCGGCCATAGCGCGGGTGCAGGCGTGCAGCAGGTTCCCTCCCTCCCCGGTTTCTTCGGCGTAGCGGATAAACCGTTCGGTATCAAACGGCGCGATTTTGAAGCACAGGGTTCCGGATTGAACCAGACCTTCCTCATTTCCCATCTGAATTTCGCATCCTGCTTCGGCGGACAGCACGCCGTCCCCGGTGCAGTCGATGAACACTTTCGCGGCAAAGGTTTCCATCCCACCGGGGGTATGCACCGTGACGCTGCGGATGACGCCCTCTTCCGTTTCACAGTCCACCAGATGGGCGTGCAGCAGCAGTTCGCATCCGCTGGACAGCACTTTTTCATCCAGGATGCGTTTCAGGGCCTCCCCGTCCACCGGGAACCAATTATAGAGCGGCTTTTCCGGGCTGTCCGCATAATAGGCGGGCAGCTTTGTTTCCGCCCGCAGCGCTTCCAAAAGCTCCAGGCCGATGCCCCGGATCAGCGGCTCGTCCGTATTGCCGAAGGGGCAGAAGGCGGGCAGGGAACCGTTGGTGACCGTGCCACCCAAGGAACCGTTGGCTTCGATCAGCAGCGTTTTGGCCCCGCTTCGGGCAGCGGCCATGGCGGCGGCCACCCCGGCCGGGCCACCTCCGGCCACGATCACGTCATAGATAACAGCCATTCCTTTTTCTCCTTTTTCTGATCATTCAGCGGATGTCCCGCACGCTTCCCCGGCAGACCAATTCTCCATATAACTCCAATTTTTGAGGCGGAAGGGCGGCGTTTTGAATGAGGCAGTCAATGGACGCCTGGGCGATAGCGGCCTTGGGGGTGCGGTAGGTGGTCAGGTTCAGGGGGGCAACCTCCGGGATGGGGATGTCGTCAAAGCCCACCACGGAAAAATCCTGGGGACAGGAAAGCCCCTGCGCACCCAAAATGTCGATCACCTGCTTGGCGGTCACGTCATGGCCGCAGACGAAGGCGGTGGGCAGTTCTTCCATGGCGTCCAGGGCGCTTTTCAGCAGGGAATAATCGTCCCCGTTGTCCCGGCTGTCCGCTTCCACATAGGAATTGGTCAAAATGGGGAAGCCGTGGTCGTCCATGGCTTGCTGATAGCCCCGCCAGCGGTCAAACAGGCTGGAAGTGCGCTTGCGGGGGCCGATATACTGGATTTTTTTGTGGCCTTTTTCGATCAGGTGCTGGGTGAGCATATAGGTGGCGGATGTATTGGCGGTGGTAATGCTGTCCACGGGGATATCGTCGTAATATTGATCTACCATTAAATATTTGATGCCGCAGTTCCGGTACAGCATGCAGTATTCCTTGGACAGGTTGCCGATGGTGGCCACGCCCTGGAAGGGCATCTGCTTGAGCATGGGGTGGGGCAGGCAGGCTTTCTCTTCCTCCTCCGATACGCTGCAGATGGTGAGCAGATATCCCTTGGAACGGGCATAGGATTCCATATGGAAGCAAACCTGCTGATAAAACATGCCGTCCAGCAGATGCGTGTTGCGCTGGGGGATGAGGGCGAGGATATATTGGGAGGATTGCTTCTCCTGGCCATAGCCCATTTCCCGCGCTTTGGCGGCGATTTTCTGGCGCAGGTCCTCGCTCACGCCGTCCTTGCCCCGCAGGGCCAGGGAGACGGCGTTTTTGCTTACCCCTAAGGCTTTGGCGATATCATCCATACTGACCGTTCTGTTTCTCATGATGTTTCCCCCTTCTGTCAAGGTCCGTAAAGCATTATAACAACTGTAAAGCAAATTGTCAAGCTGTGAATCTATGAGAACACAGAAAAAACGGAAAAATATTTTCCCTAAAAAACAATTTTTACCCCTTGACAAGGGGAAAAATCTGGGATATGATAGTCTCGTAACTTGACAGAAGCGAAAATTAGCTTGACAAAATACTTTACAAACAAAACAAATCCGAATCGAAAGGACGGAGATCAGGATGCCGGGAAAGAGAAGCGCGGTGCGGAAAACGGCGGATGAATACGTGATCGGCGGTTTTTCCTATCTGATCGTGGGGGTATTCGCGCTGCTGTGCTTTGTTCCGATCTTACTGGTGGTGATCTATTCCTTCACGCCCTATGACCTGTACCTGAAAAACCATTTCGATTTCTTCCCATCCCGCCTGACCTTGGACGCTTACCGGATGGTGACGAATTACCGGTATATTTGGACAGGCTACGGAAACACCCTGTACATCACGTTTTTCGGCTCCATCCTGTCCCTGGTGGTGCTGGTGCTGACGGGGTATCCCCTGAGCAAAAAGGACTTGAAGGGCCGGAATGTGTACATGACCCTGTGGATCATCACCATGTTCTTTTCCGGCGGCATGATCCCCAATTACTTCCTGATCCGCACCTTGGGGCTGCTGAACAATCGCTGGTCCCTGATTCTGCCCGGACTGGTGAGCTGCTACAACCTGATTTTAATGAAGAACTACATCCAGGGCCTGCCCGGTTCCCTGGAAGAAGCGGCGCTGATCGACGGGGCCAACGACCTGGTGGTGCTGGTGCGCATCGTGCTGCCCTTAAGCGCGCCCATCCTGGCCACACTGGGGCTGTTCACCGCCGTGGGCTACTGGAACAGCTACTTCAACGCCATCATGTATATGACCAAGCGGGCCAACTGGCCGCTGCAATTGGTGCTTAGGGAATTGCTGTTTGAATCCGCCGTGAATGAAATGACAGCTATGGACGAACGGGTGTCCACCCCCTTCCTGCTGAAAATGGCGTCCATCGTAGTGGCCACGGTGCCCATCATGTGTATTTATCCTTTCCTGCAAAAGTATTTCATGACCGGCCTGGCCCTGGGCGGCGTGAAGGAGTAAGGAGGAGGAACTCATGGAAAAAACCATCAATCAGCGGGTGCCGACGCCCCTGACAAAAAGGACCAGCCTGAAAAGATACATCTGGAAAAAGCGCTGGCTGTACCTGATGTGCATTCCGGGGCTGGTATACCTGATCCTGTTCCATTATGTGCCCATGTACGGCATCATGATGGCCTTTCAGAATTTCAGCTTCAAAAAGGGCATCTTCGGCAGCCCCTTCAATGACTTCGCCAATTTCAAGGAGCTGTTCGGCAGCCAGATCTTCTACCGCGTGCTGCGCAATTCCCTGTTTTTGAGCGTCACCCGGCTGATCTTTTCCTTCCCGGTGCCCATCATCCTGGCGCTGCTGATCAACGAAATCCGCTGCAAAGCCTTCAAGCGGACGGCACAGACGCTGATGTACCTGCCCCATTTCCTGTCCTGGGTGGTGCTGGGCGGCATCGTTGTGAACATGCTGAGCATGACGGACGGCCTGGTGAACGA
>JAFZIG010000116.1 GCA_017554485.1 Acidaminococcaceae bacterium
ACGTAGTAAGCCAGAAGCAGAGATATCATGATGGCAAACGGACTGACGCCCGTAACGCCCGGCTCAAAAATTGAATCTAACATAAGCCTGTTCCCTTTCAACTATTTCGAATAAACCGGCACATCCGGCAGCATCCCTTTGGCAGAACGGCTGCGGTAACGTAATTTGCTTTTATCCTGCTGCATTTTTATGATATCCACTTCAAACAGGCGGTTCCAGGGGAACACTATATCAAACTTCGTTCCTGCCGTTATATCATAATTAACAGCCAGCCTGCTGATGATATCCAGCGCCTGCTTTTTGATTTTTGGCATCATTTCATTAAGCGTATATTTGTATGCGGTCTTTTTATTTTTTTCCAGCTCATCCGTGATGATCCGTCTGGCATTGGACTGATAGTACCAGTCGTCCAGAATGCGTTCCCGCATCAGCATCAGCTGTTTGTCTTTGTCAATCTGAGGCGCCAGCATACCCTGGGCGATGGCAAAGCCAACGGTATTGTCTGCCGTATTCCAGCCGTTGTAAGCAGACAGTTTATCCGTAAAGCCCCGCAGCGACATCTCATTCATAAATCCATTATCGCCGCCGTTGGAAAAAGCCACGTCAGCCAGGGAAATATTCACGCCCCGTTCCAGCATCTTTCCCAGATTCACAATGTAACGTTTGTTTGCCGGGGAAGCATAGTACTGGTTGGACAAACTGGTGGAATCGTACATGGTTCCGTCTGCCGGCGTGTTGATTGCCAGCACAACGTCAGCCTGATCAGGACTGTACACGATCTTTCCGCCTGCCGCAATGATCTGTTCCGGCACGGATTTACCCAGCGGCAGATCAGAATACTGCGGAATCGTTCTGGGCCCCACGCCTTCCACATACATTGGGAATACTTTAGGCGACCGGTTGGACAAATCATTAGCCGCCCGTGTCAGCAGCAACAGGGCCAGCTGATCCACGCCGGGAAGGATCTGGAAGGATTCATCAGAAAGATATGCATTGTTAAGGGAAATCTTGCGTGCTTCCATGTGGGTATGGGACAGGGGCGCATTGTCGTCTTTACCAATGGCAAAATAATCAAACCGTCCTACGCGCGTCAGCATAGCCAGCTGGTGATTGATTTCCATATTTTTATTGCGGCGGTCCAGCCAGTCTTTCAGATGGGCTTTCGCCATATTACGCTCAAAGGCGCCTACCTCAAAATCTTCCAGCAGCGTTTCCGCATGCAGGTCCGATTTGTCGGAAAGCTGGGAGTAACGGTAAATGGCCGGCCCTACATTGGAATAATAAGCAGGTTCCACGTTACCGTAGCTTTCCCGGGGCGTCCGCATCAGGGTGCTGAAACCGTAAAAGCGGGTGTCCTTATCCATGCGTAAATTTTGCAGCCGTCTGACCCGGGCTTCCAATTCCGACAGGGAAAGCGAATGGGTCCGGGATGCCACCAGCCCGCCGTAAATCAGTGCATCTGTGGAAATCACGGCAGCTTCCACTTTCTCCGCACGGCTCTCCAGCCATTTCCAGAGTTTTTCCGTATCAGCCGGGGTGGTACGGGTTGCCAGCAACTTTTCCGGCGGCGTATAAATCTTATAACCCGCAGCCTCCATCACCTTGACCGGATACGAATAGCAGACCGGACGGTTATCCATGGGGATAAAGAGAAAGGCAGCTTTTTCTTTAGCCTGCACCGTCGTTCCGAATAATAAGCACAATATGAAACTGAAAACGGTTATAAAACGCTGAAACAAATGCAATCTGTTCATGATACAACCAATTCTTCCCTATATTTTAATTGAATGCATAATACACCATGATAGTATCGTGTTATATTATTATAGCGCAAGCACCTTTAAAAAGAAAGTATGCTTTCTAAATTTTGATACATTTCATTGCTTTTCACGCTTGACACGCAATTTTAAAGTGCTATAATTTACGCATAAACAAAAAAGCAAAAGTAATGCGAAGGACATTGTTTTGCACACTGCTTTACAGAAAATGCCGTAATTGTTGAGAGCGGCAAGGTAAGCGCCTAACGGAACCACCTTCAAACTGCCTTGTGAAAAGATCGTTCTTATTAGCAAGCGCCGCGTAAACCGCGTTATCGGTTCTTGAGTGGGCTGCATATGCAGCCAATGAGGGTGGAACCGCGATTAACCTCGTCCCTGTGTGTTGGGAACGGGGATTTTTTATTTTAGGAGGGAAAGAAATGTCAGACGTTAAAGTTACCCTAAAAGACGGCTCTGTAAAGGAAGTCGCTACCGGTACCAGTTATTTGGAAATTGCTAAAAGCTTAAACCAGAAATTAGGAAAACAGGCCTTGTTGGCCGTTGTGGACGGCGTAAATAAAGACCTCAGCGATACCATTGAAAAGGACGCAGCCGTTGAATTTGTGACACCCGATACCAAAGAAGGGCTGCACGCTATCCGGCATACCGCATCCCATGTGATGGCCCAGGCCATCCAGCACCTGTTCCCGGGCGTGAAATTCGCCATCGGCCCTGCCATTGACACGGGCTTCTATTATGACATTGACAGTGAGCATGTCTTCACGCCGGAAGACCTGGCTGCCATCGAAAAAGAAATGGCGAAAATCGTAAAACAGAATATTCCGCTGGTGCGCAGCGAAGTGCCCCGCAAGGACGCGCTGGCCCGCTTTGCCGCGGAAAAGGAAATCTATAAAGTGGAACTGATCAACGACCTGCCGGAAGACGCCGTCATCAGTCTGTACACCCAGGGCGACTTCACCGACCTGTGCGCCGGTCCCCACTGCCCTTCCACCGGCCGTGTAAAGGCCTTTAAGCTCATGAGCCTGGCAGGCGCTTACTGGCGTGGCAACGAAAAGAACAAGATGCTGCAGCGCATCTACGGCACCGCTTTCCCCAGCAAGGAAGAGCTGGACGAATACCTGCACATGCTGGAAGAAGCCGAAAAGCGCGACCACCGCAAACTGGGCAAAGAACTGGATATCTTCAGCATGCACGACGAAGGCCCCGGCTTCCCCTTCTTCCACCCCAATGGCATGCGTATCCGCAACGCCATTTTGGAATACTGGCACCAGGTACACCGTAAGTACCATTACGAACAGGTCATGACCCCCATGATCCTGAACCGGGAGCTGTGGATCCGGTCCGGTCACTGGGACCATTACCGGGAAAACATGTACTTCACCAAGATCGACGATATGGATTACGCCATCAAACCCATGAACTGCCCCGGCGGCATGATGGTTTACAACACCCGTCCCCATTCCTATAAGGAACTGCCGCTGCGCTACGCGGAACTGGGCCTGGTTCACCGTCACGAACTGTCCGGCGCCCTGCACGGGCTGTTCCGTGTCCGCTGCTTCACCCAGGACGATGCCCATATTTTCATGACCCCGGAACAGATCCAGCCGGAAATCACCAACGTCATCAAGCTGTTTAATGAAGTGTATTCCACCTTCGGCCTGAAATACCACGCAGAACTGTCCACCCGTCCGGAGA